>SKNT01000138.1 GCA_007120385.1 Balneolales bacterium | reverse complement strand
CGAACCCATTATATTGAATTCCATGAAAACACTACTGACCATAGTGATCCTTATTCTGGTGGGAATGAGTCCCGCCATTTCGCAGAGTGTGGACCGGGAGATTTTTCCGGAGCAGGTTTCCATCGACCACAACCAGGCGGTGAAAAGCTTCAGCGGTGATTTTGTGATCATGGAGTCTGCCGCGGAGACCGACTCCAGGGAGCTTCCCGAAGTGACCGTACAGACCGCAATTGTCACCCAGATCGGCATGGAAAACTTGGTGAATCTGAGCCAGTCCGGCGAGCTGAACTATGCCAATATTTCCACGATTGGAGACAACAACCATGTGGACTGGAGCCAGGTCGGTATGCGCAATTGGGTAAGCGTGAACCTGAACGGAAACTTCAACCGGGTGGATGGTGTACAGTCTGGCAATTATAATCAGCTCCGGCTTGAATATGAGGGTGACGGGTTGGATCAGAGCTTCCTGCAGGACGGTGACCACCAGTTTCTGGAGTTTATAGGCGTTGGCATTCCCATGACCGTCACCCAGCGAGGGGACGGGGCAACATTAATTATTGAAAACCGATGAGCCATAATCGGTTTGGCGGTTTTATCTGTTATTTATTAAATATGAACAAGCGTAACACTTTTGCAGTATTAGCTCTGATACTATTTGTCATCAGTTGTTCAAAAGAGACGGTGATGACCGAGATTTACGGCGATATCGAGGGAAAGGTCATCAACTCGAAAACCGAAGAGCCCATCCGCAATGTGAGCATTTCTACCACGCCGGGAACCATCGCCATACTGACAGAAGAGGATGGAACCTTCTTTATCGGAGAAGTGCCGACCGGAAATTACAATATCCAGGCCCGCAAGCAGGGGTACAGCAACGCATCGGTGAGCGTAGCCGTGAGGGAGAACAGGGTCGCCACGGCACAGATCGTGATGAATCCGGTGGATGAGGACTCGGCAGCGACAAAAGACGATCTGGAAGCCGAGGTAACGGCCTGGTTCAACCGGGCCGAGGGGGACACCACTTTCGTGGATGTCGAATACAGTGTGAAAAATATCGGAGCAGTCGCCACCATAGGGGAGTACGAGGTCTATTTCGAGATCATGACCGGCGGCGATTCGTTTTTCTTTGACATTGCCGGAACGGATCTGAAAGCCGGCCAGCGCCGGTTTGGCCAATACACCAAAAACATCTTTGGCAACACCGCCACGGATGTGATCATACTGGATATCTGGGTGTCGGATTAACCTGCCATGCACATCAGACCGGCGAGCTTGCCCAGGTTCACTTCCACCAGAAAGCGCGGATCACGCAAAGGCCGCTCCTGCAGCCGGGTGACATTCGAAATATCCAGCGATTCAAACACCGGATAGACGCTTACCCGATCTCCGTCAGCGACATGCCGGTCAAAATCCACCGGTTCCCAGTTCAGCAAGATCAGGCCCACTTCGGTGTGCGGCACCCCGCATCCTTCAATGAGATCTTTTACCGTTGTAGTTTCCGGGAGGATGCGGCCGAACTCTTTCTTGCGCCGGTCGCGCGAGAGGAAGTCGTTGAGCTCCTCGTAAAAGCGGAGCCGTACGCGGACGGGTTGGCCGGAGGAGTAATCGGTCATTGTGGTGCTTCGGGTTAACGGGGTGGCAACGGTTGTTTGCCCGTCAGCGCCTCCATCACACGGTTGGTGCGGGCGGCGGTGACACCGGTGCTGGGACAGCGGCGCGGTTCCGTGCTGGCATCGGTGGTACCGGTGTTCTGATCAGGGCTCCCTGTCGCCGTAACGCTTTGTGCATTATCTGCTTTGGTTTTCAAAGTATCATGTTGTCTGCCGGAGTGGAAGTCCTGCAGTTCGCGGACGATGGTCCCGATGAGCGGCTGCTGGATGTGTTCGGGTATGTCGAAATGGAAGCGTACAGAATCGGGATTGGCATCGGTTTTCAGGTCCACGTAATACCCGGCAAAGGTGGGCCAGCTCAGCACGCCCTTGCTTCCGGTGAGGACAATCAGGTCGTCCGCATCCGATTCGGCCGCGGCGAAACACCAGTTGCCGGTGCCGTGGACTCCGCTTTCGAACCGGAATGTTCCGGTGACGATGTCCTCGGCGGGATAGAGTCCCGCCTGGTTGGATGCGATTCCGCACGCATCGGTGACCGGACCCAGGAGGTAGTCCAGGAAATCGAGCTGGTGCGAGGCCAGGTCGTAGAAGTATCCGCCGCCGGCATGTTCGGGATGGACGCGCCAGTTGGCGGAATCACGGTCGAGGTCCGGTATGGCGGGACGGTTCATCCGGATGTGCACCGTCCGCACCGTGCCGATGACACCCCCATCCACCAGTTCCTTGATTTTCCGGTAATTGGGCAGCATGCGCCGGTAGTAGGCGACAAAAAGGGGTACTCCGGCCTCCTCGCACGCCGTGATCATGTCGCGGCACTCCTCCCAGGTGCGGGCCATCGGCTTTTCGACGTAGACGGGTTTGCCTGCGGCGGCGGCCTTGAGGGTGAGTTCACGGTGTGAGCCGGGCGGGGTGGCGATGTAGACGGCATTGATTTCCGGGTCGGAGAGCAGTGCGTCGGTGTCGTCATACCAGCGCGGGATGTTGTGCAGGGCGGCATATTCCCGGGCTTTTTCACCGGTGCGGCGCATGACGGCCACGATACGCGAGCCGGGGATCTTGTTCATGGCCGGAGCGCTTTTCACCCGGCAGACGCTGCCCGCCCCGATGATTCCCCAGCAAATTTCCTTATCTTTAACTTTTTCCATTACATGGTGATACGGCTGATTGCCATGCGACGAAAAGAACGCTGACCGCTTGTCAGGCGTTACATACGTCACAATGGACAATAAACGTGGACAATTAAACGGTAGAATGGTGTGACTCCGTGGACGATAGTCCGCTTTTTATCTGTTTTCAAAGTTAACCTATGAGCAACGAAATAAAAATGCATCCGGAAATCATATATCCGGATGTTGCGGTGAACCTGTACAAGCCCAACAATCCGGTCGAAGTGCCGGTTGTGGAAAACCGGCTGGCTACGCTGGAGGTGAGCCCGAACATCATCCGGCATATTACGCTGGATGTCAGCGGGACGGAGCTGGAGGGCAATATCCGTTCGGGGCAGAGCATCGGATGCATCCCGGAGGGATTTACGGAGCGGGACGGCAAGCCGGCCAAAGTGCGGCTGTATTCCATTTCTTCGCCATCAAGCGGTGAGGACGGGAACCCGGGCCTGGTCGCCATAACGGTGAAACGGGTAATCGAGGAGGACCGCCTCACGAACAATCTGTTTCTGGGACTCTGTTCGAATTACCTGAGCAATCTGAAGCCGGGCGACACGCTGAAGATCACCGGTCCGAGCGGCAAGCGATTTGTCCTGCCGGAAAATGCCGGCGACTTCAACTACGTGTTTTTTGCGACCGGGACAGGCGTGGCGCCGTACCGGGGGATGATCACGGATCTTCTGAAAAACGGGTTTAAAAACCAGATGGCGCTTATTTTCGGAAGTCCGTACCGCACGGATCTGCTCTATTATGATTTTTTCAGGGAGTTGTCGGTCCGCCACGACAATTTCCACTACCTGACATCCATTTCGCGGGAAGGCACCCGTCCGGATGGCACAAAGCACTATGTGCAGTATCAGCTCCTTGATTCGCGCGAGGTGCTGCAGCCCATTGTGAGCCAGAAGAATACGCTGGTATACGTATGCGGGCTCAAGGGGATGGAGCTGGGGCTGTTCCAGATCATGGCCCGCGAGGGATACCTCGACTATCTGCGCATCGATGAGGATATCCGCGACAAGCCGCCATCGGAATGGGTGATCGACGATCTGAAAAAGCGAATCCGAACGTCCGAACGCCTTTTTGTGGAAGTGTATTGAGAGAGGCGCCGGCCCCATCCACCCGAATGGATCTTCACATCCCTCCTGTTGGATGCTGCCTCAGCAGATGCGGGGGAGTTGTTCGCCCGCAAGCATATCCAGCATCCGTCTGCCGCCTATTTCGGTCTGCAGCACTACTTTGCCCGGATGATCCTCCACCACGGTCCCAATGATGGCGGCGTCTTTACCCAGCGGATGGCGGCGCATGCGTTCCAGGACGGCATCGGTCTGATCGCCGGGGACCACGGCCACCACCTTGCCCTCGTTGGCCATGTAGAGTGGATCGTAGCCGAATACTTCGCAGATACCGCGGACCTCTTCGCGCACGGGAATGGCGGTTTCGTCGACCGAGATGCCCATTTTGTGCGCACCGGGACGTTTGGACAGTGCGGCCAGTTCGGCCAGCACCGTTGCGACGCCGCCGCGGGTGGCATCCCGCATGAAGTGCACGTCGTGGTTTTGGGTGATGTCGCGGATGAGCCCGTTCAGGCAGTCGGCATCGGAAAGCACGGGTGAGCGGAAGGTGAGCGATTCGCGTTCGCCCAGAATGGCGATGCCGTGATCGCCGGCATAGCCGTTGATGAGGATCCGGTCGCCGGGCCGCACCCGCTCACCGCCGGCAATGTGCGCAAGCCGGTCCTCCAGAAACCCGACTCCGGCGGTTGTGATGAACACCTTGTCGCACTTGCCCTTGTTGACCACCTTGGTGTCGCCTGCGATGATGCGCACGCCCGCCTCCTTTGCGACACGGGCCATTTCGCTCACAATTTCCTCGAGCTGATCGATGGAAAAACCTTCCTCAAGGATGAAGGCCGCGGTGAGGTAGCGCGGATCGGCCCCGGTGACGGCCAGGTCGTTCACGGTGCCGCTGATGGCGAGAGAGCCGATGTTGCCGCCGGGGAAGAAAATCGGATCCACGACGTAGGCGTCGGTGCTCATGGCCATGCGGCCGGTCGGAGAGTGGGTTTGTCGGGTGGCGGCCGGCATGCCGTTGCCCGCAGTTTCGGTTGTGCTGCCGGATGCATCTTCCGGATAGAGCGAAAACAGCCCGGAGTCGCCCTGCTGTGCGAGGATCTCGTTGTCAAAATATTTCAGGAACAGGCCGGTCACGAGGTCGTGAGTCAGTTTGCCGCCGCTGCCGTGTCCCAGCCGGATGTGTCTGTTCTGCTCCATTATTCCACTCCGTACTTGTAAAATGCCTGGCAGGCGCCTTCCTCGGATACCATGCAGGTGCCGACCGGGTTGGCCGGGTTGCACTCCGTATCGAAGAGGATGCATTCGGTTGGATGGCTGACGCCCTTGAGGACATCCCCGCAGATGCATCCTTCCGGCTCCTGCGATGGCTCCACATCGATGTCAAATGCCCGTTCGGCATCCCAGTCGGCGTAGGCATCGCTGACTCCGAGTCCGCTGAGCGGGAGGATGCCGAGTCCGCGCCACCAGTCGTCCCGCAGCCTGAACACATCCTGCATCATTTTCTGCGCCTTGAGGTTGCCCTCGGGCGTGACCACGCGCTTGTACTGGATTTCGACGGAAATATTGCCGGTGCGGAGCTGCTCCAGCAGCATGTGGATGGACTGGAGGATGTCGGCCGGTTCGAATCCCGCAACGACCACAGGGAGCCCGAATTTTTCCGAAATGTCGCGGTAGATGCCGGCTCCGGTGATGGTGCTCACGTGTCCCGGTGCCAGGTAGCCGTTGAGTTTGACATCCTCGGTGACGATGGCCGCCATGGCCGGGGGCATGATTTTGTGGGCGCTCAGGACGTAGAAATTGCGCAGGTTTTCCTTGCGCGCCTGCACAAGCGCGGCGGCGCTGGCCGGGGCGGTGGTCTCGAACCCGATACCCAGGAAAATGACCTTTTTGCCCGGATTTTCACGTGCGATGGCCAGCGATTCCAGCGTCGAATAGACCATGCGGATATCCGATCCGCGCGATTTTTCCTGTTCCAGCGATGATGAACTGCCCGGCACGCGGATCAGGTCGCCGTAAGTGGTGATGATGAAATCGTCTTGCCGGCCCAGGGCAATGGCATGATCCACAAACTGCAGGGAGGTCACGCAGACGGGACAGCCCGGTCCCGAAACCAGCGCGACATTGTCCGGCAGCAGCGACGGGATACCGAATTTCTGGATGGCCATGGTGTGTCCGCCGCACACTTCCATGAAGCGCACTTTTGGTCCACGGTAGGCCCTTATTTTGTCCACCAGAATGCGGACCAGCTCTTTATCACGATATTCGGTTATGTATCTCACGGCGATAGGGGTTCGTCATCGGCCAGATCCTGCAGCTCCCGTATGAGTTCAATTGTGCGCGCCGCCTCTTCCTCACTGATGAGCTGAAGCGCAAAGCCGCTGTGGACAAGCACGTAATCGCCGATTTTTACATCGTCGAGGAGTTGAAGCCCGGCCTGGACCTCACTGCCTCCGATGGAGACGATGGCAATGTCATTCTCGATGGATATGACCTTTCCGGGGATGCTGAGACACATGATATGGTGCTGGTTGGATGGGGTTGCTGTGGAGTTGCAGCCGGACTGCCCGGCGGGTTCGAAAAGTATTGATAATACAGGGTAATAATAATGGTATTGATCCAATATAATCCGATTCTTTGGCAATTGAAAAAAAAAGAGATGCGCCGGCTCAGCCTCCTGCATTCCGGCGCGCCGCCACGGCCATCTGGCCCAGGGCAATGCCGGCGTCGTTGGCGGGAATGGCGCATGGGCTGTATACCTGGAAATCCGCCGCCAGCAGTCGCTCCTCGGTTTTCTCCAGCAGATACCGGTTCTGGAACACGCCGCCGGTCAGCACCACGGCGCGTGTGCCGAAATGGTCGCGCATGCGGTGCGCCATGGTTTCCGTAACAGTAACCAGGGTGTTGTGGAATTTCGCGGAGATGGCGCTCAGGGGGATGCCGCCCTGCAGATCATCGACCAGGGCCCGTACCATGGGATCGAAACGGATGACCGTTTCCGGGGTGGATGCGGCCTTTTGGTTGGATGCGGCCGTCAGTTCCGGGTCGGTTTGCGGTGCGTCCGGAGCACCCGGTGCATCCAGCTCATCCAGTGAGAACGGGTACTCGTTCGTGACGTCCGGATCGGCCAGGGCCTCCAGTTTCATGGGCGCTTCGGCGTGATAGCTGTTGAGTTGGCAGACACCGGTGATGGCGGCCACGGCATCGAAGAGCCGTCCGGCAGCCGATGAGAGCGGGGAATTAATTCCGCCTTCAATGGCCTGACGGATCAAATCCCGATCCGGTTTTTGCCAGAATTCACGGATCAGGGGCAGGTCCAAGGTCCACAGGTCCGTGCCAAAGGTCCGGAATAGCAGGGACAGGCCGGTGCGCCAGGTTTGTTTGGCGGCTTTGTCGCCGCCGGGCAGCGGCAGATAGTGGAACCGGGCGAAGCGTTCGAATGATGTGAGGTCGGCGTGCAGGAATTCGCCACCCCAGATGTTGTTGTCGGTGCCAAGACCGGTGCCGTCCCAGCAGATACCGATGACCGGCTCGTCCAGATGGAACTCGGCCATGCAGGCAGCGATGTGGGCGTGATGGTGCTGGACTCGGACCAGCGGTATACCGAGTTCCTGTGCATAGCGGGTGGAGAGGTAGTCCGGATGGAGATCGCAGGCGGCCAGCTGCGGCTGCACGCGGAACAGAGAGCAGAAGCGGTTCACCGATTCCTCGAAGAAAGCGAAGGTGGCGGGATCTTTCAGGTCGCCGATATGCTGGCTCAGCATGGCTTCGCTGCCTTTTCCCACGGCAAAACAGTGGCTCAGTTCCGCTCCGGCGGCAAAAATACCCTCGGTGCGGTATGGAAGGCGCACCGGTTCGGGTACGTATCCGCGCGAGCGGCGGATAATCCGGGGTATTTCGCGGGCTACAATGACCACCGAGTCGTCGGTGCGGTTGTGGATGTCGCGGTTGTAGACCAGAACGGCGTCGGCCATGTCCCGGAACGTGCGCACGGCCTCGTCGTTGTCCATGACAATGGGCTCGTCGGTGAGGTTGCCGCTGGTCATCACCAGCACGGAGTCCGGCATGCGTTCAAACAGCAAGTGATGGATGGGCATATAGGGCAGCATGACGCCGACCGTACGGCAGCCCGGATTGATGCCGGGTGCCAGCCGCACTTCGTGTACCCGGGGCTGATCTTGTGAGTCCTGGGAAAGTGTGTGATGGTGCTGTGCAAGCAGCACGATCGGGCGGCGCCACGATGCAAGCACTTCGGCCTCGGCCGGGGTGACGGTGGCAAACCGGCCGGAACTGTCGGGGTCCCGCACCATTACGGCGAACGGCTTGCCATCCCGCAGCTTTGCGTTTCGAAGTCGCTCCACCGCATCCTCATTTTCAGCATCGCACATCAGGTGGAAACCGCCCAGGCCCTTGATGACGATGATGCCTCCGCGGTTCAGGATGTTTTTGCACTCATCGAGTATGGCCGGGATGCCCGTGATGCCGGTCAGCCCTGAAGTTCCGGAATGGCCGGATGTCGCGGCCCGGCCGGAATCCACAGCATGGCCTGATTCCCCGGCACGGCCGGATTCCCCATCCACCCGATTGCTACGAAGCAGCGTGTACTGCGGGCCGCAGGTGTTGCATGCAACCGGCTGGGCGTGGAACCGGCGATTTTCGGGCGACTCGTACTCGGCGCGGCAGGTATCGCACATGATGAACGGCGCCATGGTGGTGGCGGGACGGTCGTACGGCAGTCCGCGGATGATGGTGAATCGCGGTCCGCAGTGCGTGCAGTTGATGAACGGGTAGTGGATGCGGTGCGGCTGGAAGCCCATATCCTCCAGACATTCCCCGCAGACCGCGATATCGGGGCTGACTTGCGTAATGCGGTCGGAGGTGCTGCTGCTTGTCTCAATCCGGAAATCGCGGAAGTTCTCCGGCTCGCAGGCAGTTTCCTCCACGGAGTAGAGCTGCGCCGCCCCGGGTGGATGTTCCTGCAGATCTTTAAGGAAAATTCGAATGCTGCCGGCGGGACCTTCGGTTCTGATGAACACTCCGTCGTCGTCATTTCTGACAAAGCCGGTCAGGCCATTCTGGCGGGCCAGCCGGTAGACGAATGGCCGGAACCCGACACCCTGCACCAGGCCGCGTATGCGGATCAGCAGTGAATCATGCCGTCCGGCCATATTGCGACCGGTCGCATTTCCCCCCGCCACGTTCTCATTGGCCACATTCTGCCCGGAGCTCCCGTATGCCGGGTTTTTATGCCCGGGGCCGTTGTCATCCGGCAAACGCTTTGCGGATGGATCCGATTTGTGCTTGTCGCGCTTTGTCATTGGGTTGGCCAGCTGAGATGCGTGCAGGTGTTCTGAGTGTATGGTTGCTGCGGTCCGGGAAACGGTCGGCTGTCCCGGTCGCCGTTTGTTGTTGCGATAAACTGCTGGTCAATGTCCAACGAATTTCCAACGAAATCAACATAAAAGCACGCGGGGCGCGAGGGTAAACGCACACCGGAAGGGAGGGCAAGCGCACGCCCGGACGGAGTGGTAAACGCATACCCGATCGAAATGGCAGACAAAGCAGGCCTGAAATCGCAGCATGGATGTTTTGAATGGATGCTTGACAACATAAATGAGATTCATTACTATAATCTATAAGGTATTTCATGAGTGCCAGACATCTGAAAGAAAAGTAATTTGCAATTATTGGTTTTCTGTCAGGAAAAAAACAGCATTAATAGCTCACAAGTATCCAAATATTGGGGTGAATGCGGAAACCTTCAGGAATTGTTTCTGCAGAGGTGAGCGTACCTTTCTCTACTGAGTTGTTCTTTATTCATTGCACGCTCTTGTATGCTGGAGCCCAACCCGGGACCCGGAGGTAAAAAATGAGACACAAGATTGCGGTATTTGATTTCGCCAGTTGTGAGGGATGCGAACTGCAAATTGCGAATCTGGAAGAGGAGATTCTGGAGCTGATCGACCTTGTGGATGTCGTCTCCTTCAGGGAAGTCATGAAAGAGCACTCGGATGACTACGACATTGCCTTTGTCGAGGGATCCATCAACCGGCCGATAGATGCCGAACGGCTGAAAGAGATTCGCGAGCGTGCAAAGATACTCATTGCCCTTGGTGATTGCGCCACTACCGGGTGCATCAACAAGCTGCGGAATGAATGGCCCGAATCGGAAGTCCTGGCCGAGGTCTATCCCGGCGCCAAAAAACAGATGAAGGACAACGAGTTTTTCGATGTGTTCCCGACCAAAGCCATCAATGAGGTGGTGGATGTGGACTTCTATATCCGCGGCTGTCCGGTGAGAAAGGAACAGGTGCTTTATTACATAAAGCGCCTTTATGACATGCCTCCCACCACAAACAAGGATCTCGATTTCGGAATTATCCTGAGGGACATGGAGATCGACAACCGGTCGGTGATCAAGTACAATCCGAGAAAATGCATTCTCTGCCGCCGGTGCGTGCATATCTGCCAGGATGTTATGGGCATCGATGCGCTGGGCATTGTTGAGAAGGGCAGTGAAGCGATCATATCGACACCACTGGACATCGGATTTGACGCCAACGGCTGCATCCGTTGCGGGCAGTGCATATCAACCTGTCCGGTTGGCGCTTTGGGCAACCGGTCGCCCGTGGAAACCCTGGCCATGGAGGTCAAGAAGCAGAAGCTCTCGATTGCGCTGGACTCGGTTGCGCTTACGGCCTTTGTGCAGAAACACACGGCATTGCGGACCATGGGGCCGGAGCTGGCCGAAAGGTATGTGATTGCCGGTTTGCGCAGTGTCGGGTTCCGGAAGGTGCTGCAATACGACTACTACCTGGCCCGATCCCGTGAAATGGATGAAGCGTCGGACGCCCCGGTGCTTGCAAGCTGGTGCCGGGCCGCGCAGAACTACTTCACGGAGCGTGAACTGAATACGCTGCAGGTCAAACCGGAAAACAGCCCCTGGTCGCTGTTACTGGAGGATGAGAGCAAGGGAATCTGCCTGCTGAGCCCCTGCTCGGCCATGAAGGAGGTGGAAGAGTTCAACTATGTGCTTACCTCAGCCAATCTTATTGAGCTGTTCAAGCAGCTTGAATGCGATCTGGAATTCATGGATCCGGAACAGGCCGCCTATGACGGGAAGACGGTTCAGAATGGTTTCCAGCATCCCGGCGTCCCGGGCTCCAAAAACGGATTCGGTATCAGAAAGGATCTGATGGAGAAACTGTCCGCCGCCAATTTGCCCAGGGGGCCGGTAAACGTGTATCCCTGCCTGGCCGGATGCGTCAACGGCGGCGGGACGCCACCGACCATTGATGAAATGGACATAGAGCAAAGGATTGACTGGTTACATGAACTGAGGGGGGTGTAGCAATGGCTGAAACAATGACCAGACCGTTGATTTGGGAAGAAAAATGGGCGCTTGACAAGATCGTGGCCTCGGTGGAGGATCCGGAGCACCAGAAGATCAGGCTTCTTCAGCTGGCGCAAAAGGAGTACGGTTTCCTCCGGGACGAGCACATGAGGTATCTGGCCCAGTCCATCGGCACGAGCTACACGGACCTGTACGGGTTAGCCACATTTTACTCCCAGTTCAACCTGGATCCGCCGGGCAGGCATACCATATCTGTTTGCGTGGGAACCGGATGCCACGTGAAAGGCTCCAAGGGCCTGATGAAAAAACTCCAGGATACGCTGGGTATCAGGGAAAACAGCACGACCAAGGACCACCGGTTTTCCCTGAAAAGTGTCCGGTGTCTGGGATGTTGCGGGCTGGCCCCGTTGATCATGATCGACGATGAAACGTTCGGCAGGGTGAAATCCACTCAAATGGAAGGCATACTTGAGAAATTCGAATAGGTGGGCTTATGACAGTCAGAACCAAAGTAGACCTGAACGAGATGGCCCGTATCGGGCGCAACAGCCTGGAATCCACCAGACCGCAGATCATTTTTGGACTGGGGACATGCGGTATCGCTGCCGGCGGGAACAAACTGGTCGAATTCACGAAGGAGTACACGGGGTATTGGCAGGAAACCGGCATCCAGACACAAATCGTATCTGTGGGATGTATAGGGATGTGCCATGCCGAGCCACTGGTTGATATCAAGTTACCGGGCAAACCCAGAGTGACCTACCACAATGTGACCACGACCAAGATGAAGGTCATTGTGGACGAGCACCTCATCAACGGACGTCCGGTCAAGGAGTACGCACTCGGCCAGCTGTGCGAGGAACTCTCCGAATGCGAGAACGGAAGGCTCGGCTATACCTGGCAGTACGAGGGTATCCCCAACCTGAAAAAGCATCCGTTCCTGGAGAAACAGGTCAGGATTGTGCTGAGAAACTGCGGGATCATCAATCCCGAGTCCATTGAACAGTACATTGCCCGCGGCGGTTACCGGTCGGCCTACAAAACCCTGCTGGATTTCAAGCCGCAGGGTGTCATCGACGAGGTCAAGAAATCTGGCCTCAGGGGCCGGGGAGGCGCCGGATTTTCGACCGGACAGAAGTGGCAGTTTGCCCGGGATGCCGCAGGTGATCAGAAGTACGTCATTTGCAATGCCGACGAAGGCGACCCCGGCGCGTACATGGACCGGGCGGTGCTGGAAAGCGATCCGCACAGCGTGATCGAGGGCATGATCATCGGCGGTTATGCCATTGGCGCATCCATCGGAGTGCTCTATGTGCGGGCCGAGTACCCGCTGGCAATCAAGCGGATGGAAAAGGCGATCCTGCAGGCGCGGGAATACAATATCCTGGGAGAGAACATTCTGGACAGCGAATTCTCCTTCGACCTGCGGATCATGGAAGGAGCCGGGGCCTTTGTCTGCGGGGAGGAGACGGCCCTGATCGCCTCCATGGAGGGGAAACGGGGCGAACCCCGGCCCAGACCGCCATTTCCTGCAGTTTCCGGCCTGTTCGGCAAACCGACAAATGTGAACAACGTGGAGACCTGGGCCAACATCCCCATGGTCTTTGAAAAGGGGGCCCGCTGGTTCAGCGGCATGGGTACCGAGCGCAGCAAGGCCACCAAGGTGTTCTCCCTGGTGGGCAAGATTGAACGCGCCGGACTGGTTGAGATCCCCATGGGAACCCGCATGAAGGACATCATCTACGAAATCGGCGGGGGCATGCAGAACGGCCGGGCCTTCAAGGCCGTGCAGACCGGAGGGCCGTCCGGCGGTTGTATTCCCGCGGAGTACCTGGATGTGGAAGTGGATTACGAAAACCTGAGTTCACTGGGATCCATCGTGGGCTCCGGCGGCATGGTGGCCATGGATGAAGACACCTGCATGGTGGACATCGCCCGGTATTTCCTGGAGTTCTGTGTGGAAGAGTCGTGCGGACAGTGCACGCCTTGCCGGATGGGCACCCGCCGCATGCTGGAAGTCCTGGAGCGCATATGCCAGGGCGGCGGGAAAATGAGCGACATAGACCTGCTCGAGCGGCTGGCCGTCCAGATCAGGGACGGGTCGCTGTGCGCACTGGGCGGAACGGCGCCCAACCCCGTGCTCACCACGCTCAAATACTTCCGCAACGAGTACGAGCAGCACATCCTGAACAAAAAATGTCCGGCCTCAACCTGCGCCTCGCTGTTCCTGACCCCGTGCCAGGATACATGTCCCGCCGGCACCGACGTGCCCGGACAGATGCAGCTGGTGGCCGAGGGCCGCTACGGCGAGGCCTACGAGCTTCAGCGCCAGGACAATCCGTTCCCGGCCATTTGCGGGCGAGTGTGTGATCATCCCTGCGAGCAGCGATGCCAGCGCAACCTGATGGATCAACCGCTGTCGGTGATGATGATCCACCGGTTCTGTTCCGACAAGGTGTACAATGGCAAGGGGGGATACCGTCCCGAGCTTGCCCGGCTGGATCCAACCGGGAAAAAAGTGGCCATTGTGGGCGGCGGTGTTGCCGGCCTGACCGCCGCGTTTTTCCTGAAGCGCCTGGGACACGATGTCACCATTTTCGAGGCGCAGTCGGAGCTGGGTGGCATGTTGATGTGGGGCATACCGCCATACCGGTTGCCCAGGGAAATATTGCGCTGGGAAATTCAGCATATCATTGACCTGGGCGTCCATGTCCGGCTGAACACGGCCGTGGGCAGGGATGTGGCGTTCGATGAGGTTTTGAAGAAATTCGATTCGGTGTTCCTTGGCATCGGCGCGCAGAACGATCTGCCGATGAACCTGGAAAACGAAGACAAGCCGGGTGTGTTGAACGGAATGAAACTGCTTCGCCAGATGAACCTGGGCGAGAAGGTGGATCTGGGCAACCGCATTCTGATTATTGGTGGCGGAAATGTCTCGGTGGATGTGGCCAGGACGGCACACCGGCTGGGCTGCGAAAAAGTGATTATCGCCTACCGCCGTGAGCAGGTGGACATGCCCGCCTATCCCGAAGAGATCAGCGAAGCCCAGAAGGAGGGGATCGAATTCTACTTCCTGGTGGCGCCCGAGAAGATCATTGTGGAGAAGGGCCGGGCGGTCGGAGTGGTGTTCCGCAAGATGAAAATGGACGAATTCACCAAATGGGGCCGCAGAAAACCGGTGCCGGTGGAGTATGAAACGGTGACCATCATGGCCGACCGCATCGTAACGGCCATCGGCCAGCAGATCGACGCAACCTTTGCCGGTGACATGGCCGACCAGCTGCTTGACCACAGGCAGCGCATCTCAGTGGATCCATATTCCATGATGACCTCGCATCCGAAGATCTTTGCCGGCGGCGACGCCGTTCTGGGACCGGCCACGGTAATTGAAGCTGTGGCGCACGGCAAGAATGCAGCCCGTCAGATGGATATCCGGCTGATGGGCGAAGACCGGCTCGAACGGCTTGAAAATCTCACGCAGTTTGAGTACTCCATGAACCCGCCGAACAACGAAGATCCCATGCCCCGGGCGGATATGCTGACCATTCCGGCCAGTGAGCGTGAGGACAACTTCCGCGAGGTGGTTCTGTGTCTGGATGATCAGTGTGCTGTAATGGAAGCGAAGCGCTGTCTGCGCTGTGATATTAGGGAGGGTGGCTGATATGAAGATAACCATCAACGACACGGAAATTGAATGCAAAGAGGGCCAGAAAGTGCTGGATATTGCAAGGGCGAACGGAATTGACATACCCACGCTGTGCTTCAACCCCCTCAATGCCTCGGTAAGACCCGCCGGCTGCAGGTTGTGTGTAGTGGAAGTCAAAGCCGGCGGGAGACCGGGACTGCAGTCGAGCTGTACGTTGCCGGTCAGCGAGGGACTGGCCGTATCCACCAACAGCAAGGCTGTCTACGATCAGCGCCGGGAGGTGGTGGAGCTGCTGCTCTCTGAGCATGAACAGGACTGCCGGAACTGTTTTGTCAGCGGGGACTGCATGTTCTCGGAACTTTGCCGGGATTATGACCTTAACGGGGTTTCGGTCTGTTCGGAGTGTCCAAACCGCCGGCAGGGCTGCCTGCTTTCCCGCGGCGTGTTGTGTCTGGGGCCCATAACGTATGCCAATTGCGATGCCTACTGCACCCGGCGGGGATACAACTGCGAGGGTTGTCACAGTGTGATGGCCAACGAAGACCTGCTCAGGTTTGGTCTGGCCGCTTTCGCAAAGGCGGAGTTCACGAAAGATGAGATCCTGGAAGCGGCAAGGGTGTTCTCTTTTGATGGTGTCAAAGTGCTCGAAAAAGTGATGGTCGAGGAGGGATTCAAATGAAAGAAATCAACATTAACGTCGAGCATCTGACCCGGGTTGAGGGTCATGGAAACATTATCCTGAATGCCAAAAACGGCAAGGTGGAAAAGGTAATGTGGGAAGTGTCCGAGGCACCGCGCCTGTTCGAGGCCTTTGTCCGGGGCAAGCCGTACCACCAACTGGCGCAGATCACATCCAGGATATGCGGTATCTGTTCCATCGGGCATACGCTGGCATCGCTCAAGGCAACCGAAGCGGCCATGGGAATTGAAATTTCCAGGCAGAGCCAGCTGCTCCGGCGCCTGGCCATTCACGGCGAGAACATGCAGAGCCACATCCTGCATCTTGGCTATCTTATCTCGCCGGACCTGTTTGGCACGGGGAGTGTCATTCCGCTGGTGCGCACGCATACCGATGCCGTGCTTGCCGTGGTGAAGCTGCACCGGCTGGCCAATGAATTTTCGGAAGTGGTGTGCGGACGGACAACCCATCCAACAAATCTGATCCCGGGCGGTTTTTACAAGACACCGTCGCCGCTGAAGCTGAAGGACTGCCGTGAAAAGCTGCTGGGTGCCGTGGAGACGGCGGAAACGGTGGCAGGTATCATCCTGGAAAATGCCGGAGCGCTGCCCGGCTTCACCCGGGAGACGGAGTTCATTGCCCTGACGTCCGAGGACGAGTATGCGCTGTATGATGGCCAAATCGGGTCGACCGATGCCGGGACCTATCCGGTGGATGAGTATGCGAGCGTGGTCAACGAGTTCGTGGTTCCCCATTCCACGGCCAAATATTGCAAGAACAAGCGCGATGCGTTCATGGTGGGCGCTCTGGCGCGATTCAACCTGAACCATGAGAAGCTGTCGCCGCTGGCCAAAAAATGGGCGAAAAAATTCGGTCTCAAGGCGGTGTGCCACAATCCGTTCATGAACAACGTGGCCCAGCTGGTCGAGTTTGTCCACTCCATTGAGGATTCGGTTTCGCTTATTGACCGGCTGATGGAGGACTACAAAGATGAGCCCCGGCCTGTGATTACACCCAGGGCGGGACGCGGTGTGGGTGCGGTGGATGTGCCGCGGGGCATCCTGTTCCATGAGTATGTCTATGACAGCGATGGCATCTGTGCAAAAGCGAACTGTGTCATTCCCACAAATCAGAATCACAACAACATCCAGCACGACTTCGAGGAATTTGCACCTACGCTGCTGGACAAACCCGAAAAGGAAATCGAGCTGAATCTGGAGATGCTGGTGCGGGCGTACGATCCCTGCATTTCCTGCTCCACCCATTTCCTGAAGGTGGAATGGAAACGCTGAAAACGACGGCGATCATTGGTATCGGCAACACGCTGATGTCCGATGACGGCGCCGGAGTCCGTGTGCTGGAATATCTGGATGGCCTGCCGGCGCACGTCGAAGTGGTGGAACTGGCAACGGGAGGCATGACCCTGCTGCACCACCTGGAGAAGTACCAAAAGGTGATTATTGTGGATGCCGCGGATTTTGGTGGCAGTCCGGGTGAAGTCAGAATATTCACACCGGAGGAAGTGACATCCATCAAGACGGTCGGGTACTCCCTGCACGACCTGGATATTCTTGCCGTACTTCGACTTGCAAAGCAGCTGGGTACCCATCCCGATACCGTAATCATTGCGGCGATTCAGCCGGCTTCGGTGGATATGAAAGAGGGCCTGAGCGGAGCGGTGCAGCAAGCCCTGCCCGGTCTGGCGCGCAGAATTGCCGAAATGGCGGACTGACGGCCACTTGCAGCCGGTCCTGCAAGCTGAAAACCTGTCATGGAATATCGACAGGGAATATTATATCTTGCACGTAAGTAGTCTGTTTTATCGGGAGTGCTTTCGACAATATTAGACCGAGGTGTCATTATGGAAGAAAGTATCAGCTCCATCCTTGACAGGCACCATCAAGATCCGACCCGCCTGATGGACATCCTGATTGATGTGCAGGATGAAATGGGTTACATCGGGGATCGCGCCGTGGCGGGAATTGCGGAGGGGCTCGAGCTGTCGGTTGCGGATGTGGAACAGACCCGGTCTTTCTACCACTTCTTCTCAAAAAAGCCGACCGGCAAGTACGCCATCTATCTGAACACCAGTGTCAATGCCTGCATGATGGGACGCGATGCGGTGGCGCGGACTTTTGAGGTGGAGGCGGGCATTCCTTTCAACTCAGTTACCCGCGACGGGCTTATCGGGCTGTTTGACACTTCGTGCATCGGGATGAGCGACCAGGAGCCGGCGGCGATCATCAACGGCAAGATCTTCCCGAATCTGACCCCTTTCCGTGTGAAGGAGCTGATTCGCGACATCCGTGAAGGCAAGAGTGTGGAAGAGCTGGTTGTGGAAGGATACGGGGACGGCCAGAACAGCAATAATGACATACGGGCGGTGGTGAACAACAACATCCGGAAAATCGGTCCGGTGCTCAATCCCAATTACAAACCGGGCGAGGTCATCCGGAAGAAGCTTCCCGAAATGACACCGCGGCAGGTCATCGACGAGATGAAACGGTCCAACATCCGTGGCCGCGGCGGGGCCGGTTTCCCTACGGGAATGAAATGGGAGATTTGCCGGCAGACGGAGTCCGATGAAAAGTACATCATCTGCAATGCCGATGAAGGCGAGCCGGGCACGTTCAAGGACCGGGTGATACTCACCGAGCGGCCCAAGCTGCTGCTGGAAGGCATGGTGGTTGCCGCATACGCGACGGGTGCAAAGAAGGGCATTCTCTACATCCGCCACGAGTATAAATATCTGAAAACGTATCTGGAGAAGCTGATTCAGGGTGCGCACAAGCGAAACCTGATGGGGCAGGACATTGCCGGGATCAAGGACTTTGATTTTGATGTGCGGATACAGTTTGGTGCCGGATCCTATGTGTGCGGGGAAGAATCGGCGCTGATCGAGTCGGCCGAAGGCAAGCGGGGCGAACCCCGGGACAAGCCGCCGTTTCCGGTGGAGAAAGGGTACTTGGGCAAACCGACGGTTGTGAACAACGTGGAGACGTTCTGTTCTGCGGTGAAGGTGCTGCTCCATGGTGCCGATTGGTACCGCTCGTTCGGAACCACCGATTCGACCGGGACCAAGGTGCTGAGCATTTCCGGCGATTGCCGGTATCCGGGCATCTATGAGGTGGAATGGGGATTCAGTGTCAATGACATCTGCGGCATGGCAGGTGCGGAGGATGTCAAGGCGGTCCAGGTAGGCGGGCCCTCCGGATCGCTGGTCGGTCCGTCGGATTTTGACCGGGTGCTATGCTATGCCGACCTGTCCACCGGCGGTTCGCTCATCATCTTCAACCAATCCCGCGACCTGCTGCAGGATGTGGTGCTCAACTTTACTTCGTT
>SKNT01000190.1 GCA_007120385.1 Balneolales bacterium | reverse complement strand
AATTTTATGATTCATATCGTCACATAGAATGTCCATGACGCTTTTAATCATGCTCCTGTGTGACCGGGCGAGGGTCATGGACATAGCACTTCGTGACCTTCGGTTCATGTGATTAAATGAATTTAGATTCATATGGTCAGAATGAATTCACATGACAGAATTTAATCATCCCCCCTCTGTGTCAGCCGGAGGCTGTCATGTTCATTTCATGATGGCTGGGATTTCAGATTGATAATGTTTGTCGATGCAGCCAGTCGGAAACCAGCTGCAAGAAGTAACATATCGAAGTGCAACACCATTTTGAGGTCAACCATTCACGGAAAGTGACGAATTCAGCCAGACACCATCCGGCTCCCCTTTATTGGTAAAACGGCACGCCACATGCTCCTTAAGCTTGGTGGGACTGTAAAGGCCAAGATAACGGATGTCAACCGGGTACCGGCGGTGACCGCGGTCGATCAGGGCTGCCACTCTGATCTCATTCGGACGTCCGGATGTGGTGATCAGATGGATTGCTTCAAACATGGTGCGCCCGCTGTACAGTACATCGTCGATGACAATCACCTTCTTACCGCTGAAACTTTCGGGAAGGCCCACCTCAGACAGATTGGAAGCTTCGGACTGCTCCTTCACGCGGACGGCGTGCGCGGAGATTTCGGTACCATAAATATCCGACAATTTTGCGGCAAGCATTTCAGCGAGTCGGTACCCTCTTTCGAAGATTCCCAGGATGAGCAACTGGTCGGATCCCCTGGTGTCTTCAAATATCTGACAGGCAATTCTGGCGATGGTCCGTTCGATGCGGGCCGGGCTCATCAACAGGTGCCAGTGTGCATCGGAATCGGACACGGTCTCTTACTGAAACATGGATTTGATGCTGCCCCAGGTGCGCCTGACAGCATTGGTGGTGTAGCTTTCTTCCGCTGTAAAATACAAGTGCGGGATACCATCCGGATGGGTTACCTGCAGGCGGTAGGAAACTCTTTCGGTTGCTGCGGTCTGGTCCGTGGAACCCTTGTACAGGTCTCTGTCCTCACATCGGAACTGGTTCCCCGTCTGGTTGCAGTTACTCTTGTTGAGGTTTTGAAAGCCAGATGAGTTGCCGTTGACGCTTCGCTCAAGTGAATAGTCGGTTACCAGGTCCAGGTTCTTAATATCCCAAACAACAATTATTACTGATCCCCCTTCTTCACTCATTATCTTAGCATCCCCAACATTACTATGCAAAATATGGACCTGTCCCACCGCTGAGGAAGCCGCAAGCAATACTGCAACAAAAAGGAATAAAGTCAGGCGTAATGATTTCATTCGTCGCAAATCAAGTATATACCGATACTTTAAAAAATTCTTTACCAGTTCCAATGTACACACATCTGTTACAAAATAACAAATACCAAAATTGAATGGATATTATTCGGGAGGATTTTTTCCATTTTCTCTGGCAGAACCTGCATTTTTCGCAAAACGGACTCCGGACGACCTGCGGGGAACCGGTGTACGTCCTGCACCCCGGTTACCGGAACGAGGGGGACGGGGCCGATTACCGTTTCTCGCGAATCCTGATGGGTGGAATACGGTTTTGCGGGGATGTCGAACTGCATAAAATGGCATCCGAATGGTACCGGCATGGACACCATCGGGACTCCCGCTACGAACGGGTGATTCTCCACGTGGTGGTCCGTGACGACCTGTACAAAAGAAAGGTCCTTGCATCTGACGGTCACCAGATTCCGACGGTGGAACTGCGCTCATCGCTTCCGGCCTCACTGAGCCGGCTGTGGCGGGCCTGGCACAGACCGGTCGAGCTTCCCTGTTCCGGACTGGTTTCCGAGTTGCCGGAACCCGGGTTCCGCGCCATTATGAACCAGTGGGACCGCAGTTACTTCCGGCACCGCCTGAAGAAGATGTTGGAGCTGTACCCGGATGCAGTCCCCATGTCTGCTGCCTGGAAGCACATGGTTGTCAGAGGCTTTTTCCAGGGTTTGGGCTACCACAAAAATCAGGAACCCATGCTCCGGATGGCAGATCATTTCCTTGAATGGTACGCGTCACCGGAGATGGATTCTCTTGCAGAGGCGCACCAGTCCGACGGGTCCGGAATCCGGCAAATGGCTCAGCGGCTGCTGGCGGAAGCCGGACTTGCTGCGGGAAGCACCGGTACAATGCAACGGTTGCAATGGGACTTCAGCGCGTCACGCCCCGCAAATCGACCGGGCACACGCCTGCCCCAGGCTGTGGAACTGTCCATCCGATTGTTACATCATCCGGTTACGGCATGGCTGAACGAACCCGCAGACGCTCTCTGGAAAGAAATCTGCAGGCTGGAGGAATATTCCGTTCCTGGAGAGCAGAGGCGTAAAACACTGTTCCACAATATACTAGTGCCCTCACTGTACCTTCTTGGTCGCTGGCTGCATGACCGGCACCTGGTCAGGCAGGCTGTCCGCCACTGGAAAAGGCAGCGTGTCACACTACCCGAAAACGTAAAAAAAACTTTCGAAAACGGGGGATTTCCACACGGGGAGCATACAAACCGGCTGGCAATATTACATCAGTTTAAATATTATTGTCGTGAAAAGAGGTGCTGCGACTGCCGCATAATGAAGTATTTTGTCCGTGCTTGACTTAAGAGTTAACATTCCCTAAATTTGGAATCTGCAAACAAACGGAAAATTGCCCGGTCGTCTAAGGGTAGGACAGCAGGTTTTGGTCCTGTATGTGGGGGTTCGAATCCTCCCCGGGCAACTGTCACTATCCGGTTTCCGAACTTCAGAATGAAAAGGATGACCTCCCAGGTTCCATCCTTTTTTAGTATTCACCGTCTAAAGCCGCTGTGTATCCACCTTGGACAAGCCACTAGCCATATTTGCCGGCAGGAGTAACCTGGCGCTGGCGCGTGCCATTGCCGAAAAATACGGAACCAAACTGGGTGCGGTGACCATTAAATCTTTCTCTGACGGTGAGCTGTACGTAAAGTATCAGCAGAGTATCCGGGGTGCGGACGTATTCATTGTTCAGTCCACTCCGCCGCCGGGTGAGAACATCATTGAGCTGCTGCTTCTGATTGACGCCGCCAAGCGTGCTTCGGCCGACCGGGTGACGGCGGTAATCCCGTATTTCGGTTACGCCCGTCAGGACCGAAAGGATCAGCCGCGTGTTTCCATCGCCTCCAAGCTTTTTGCCAATCTGCTGTCAGAGGCCGGTGCCGACCGGGTGCTCACGATGGACCTTCATGCGCCGCAGATCCAGGGCTTTTTTGACATCCCGCTGGACCACCTCTATGCCAGCTCCATCTTCGTCGACTATTTCCGGGCCAACCCCATTGAAGACCTGGTTGTCGTGGCACCGGATGTAGGCAGCCTGAAGATGGCACGATCCTACTCCAAGCGGCTGAACGCCGGACTGGCTTTTGTAGACAAGCGGCGTCCATCCCAGAATGTTGCCGAAGTAATGAATATCATCGGGGAAGTGGACAAAAAGAACATCCTTCTGGTGGATGACCTGATTGACACCGCCGGAACCATAACCAATGCGGCTGTTGCCCTGAAGGAGAGGGGAGCCGGCAGGATTATGGCATCCAGCACCCACCCGATACTCTCGGGGCCGGCATACCAGCGGATCGAAGATTCCCCGATTGACAAATTTCTGGTCACCGACACCGTTCCTCTGAAAAAGCCATCGGAGAAAATCACGGTATTGAGTGTTGCCGGCTTGTTTGCCGAATCCATTCGCCGGATTTACACCGACGATTCTATAAGTACCTTGTTTGATGATTAACCCTTAAGTGTTTTCTGAATCATGGAAAAACCCACTATCGTAACTGTAGAAGCTACGGAACGCCCGAAGGGCAAAACTGCGCTGAAAAATTTGCGTAACGAGTTTAAGGTGCCTGCAGTTGCCTACGGTCCGAAACTGAAAAGCAACCTTCATGTCACCATCCCGGAGCTCGAGCTTGAAAAAGTGCTCGCATCCAACAAAACCACCATTATCAAACTGGTGCACGAAGGGAAGGAGTACAGTACCCTGCTTCAGTCGGTGGAATACCATCCCGTAACCGACCGGCCGCTTCACGTGGATCTGTTTGCGCTGGAGGAGAAAACTCCTGTCACAATAACTATCCCGATCCGCCTTACCGGCACCCCGCATGGTGTAACCGAAGGCGGCCGCATGTACCAACCGCTGCGCCGGATCCAGGTCCTGTGCCTTCCGAAAGATATCCCTTCGGAAATTGTTCTGGATATTACCCACCTGAATATCGGTGATACAATCGATGTGGAAGCGATTGAGCTCAAAGGGATCACCCCGTTGCGGGCATCCTACCGTACCATCGCCGTGATTCGTCCGCCGAAAGGTGGCCTCGCAGAGCTTCTCGGTCTTGAGGAAGAAGAAGCCGAAGGCGAAGAGGGTGAAGAAGGAGCAGAAGGAACCGAAGCGGCAGAAGGCGGTGAAAGCGGTGAAGGAGATGCCGAATCCAAAAAGGATAGCGACAACTAACGTTCTCCGTCATGCCGCTTATCGTGGGACTGGGTAACATAGGGGAGGAATACCGGAATACCCGGCACAATATCGGTTTCACAATCGTGGACCGTATTGCCGGTCATCTGTCCGCAAGCATTGAAGAGGCCGGAGAACCGTACCTTCTGGGAGTCGGCCGCTTCAAAGGCACGAAGACAATTCTCATCCAGCCAACCACATACATGAACAACAGCGGGAAGGCCGTTCTGAGGGCCTGCCGCATGTTCCACTTTCTTCCCAACGACATCCTTGTCTGTTATGACGATGTGAACCTGCCAACCGGGAAGATACGTTTGCGCAAAGACGGCAGTGCCGGCGGTCACAACGGAATCCAGAGCATTATTGACCATCTGGGCACCGAGCAGTTTCCCAGGCTGCGTTTTGGAATCGGCAAGAACTATCCACGCGGCGGACAGTCAGACTATGTGCTGTCACCGTTTGATCCCGATGAACTTGCCACCGTCGAAGAAGGCCTGAAAAAAACGGAGGAAGCCATACTCTGTTTCATTCGAGAAGGTATTGTAAGTGCCATGAATGATTACAATTGAATGATTTTTTCCTCCTTGATGATATTTCAAATTTTCTTATACTCACATGGGGCAATCCGTTCAATACCAATCCTAACAAAAATAAATCATTAATCAGTTATGAACACCATTATATATGTAATTCCGATTGCAGGTATTGTGGCCCTGCTATTCACCTATATCAAGTCCAAATGGGTGGAAAAGCAGGACACCGGAACCGAAAAAATGGCCCGGATTGCCAGTCATACGGCCGAAGGAGCCATGGCTTTTCTTAAAGCCGAATACCGCGTACTCGCAATCTTTGTAGTCATTGTTGCCGTCCTTCTTGGTGTCCAGGGGGCACTGACCGAAGAGTCGCATCCGCTGGTAGCCCTCTCCTTCATTGTCGGAGCCCTCTGCTCCGGTCTCGCCGGCTTCATCGGCATGAAAGTGGCCACCAAAGCCAATGTCAGAACGGCACATGCCGCACGCACCAGCCTGAATCAGGCCCTCACCGTTGCTTTTTCAGGCGGATCCGTCATGGGTATGGGTGTTGTCGGTCTTGGAGTACTTGGACTCAGCCTGCTCTTCTGGCTCTACACAAGTGTTTTTGGATTTATCCCCGCAGCTGATACCAGTGCGGATATCCAGACAACCCTCGCTCAGGTCATCACAGTGATCACCGGCTTCTCTTTTGGTGCTTCCTCGATTGCGCTCTTTGCACGTGTCGGCGGCGGTATCTACACCAAAGCCGCTGATGTCGGCGCCGACCTTGTAGGCAAGGTGGAAGCTGGTATTCCCGAAGATCACCACCTCAATCCGGCCACCATTGCCGATAACGTTGGTGACAACGTTGGTGACGTTGCCGGTATGGGTGCCGACCTTTTTGAATCCTTTGTCGGATCCATCATTGCCACCATGGTACTTGGTGTCATTT
>SKNT01000044.1 GCA_007120385.1 Balneolales bacterium | reverse complement strand
GTCCATTTTTTTGGCGCTCTCGATGGCAAGTGCGCTCCAGCCAAGGAGCACGGCGGCTTTCTCGTTATTCATTTCAAGTCCTCATTAATTCGCATTTCCATTCTCTATAGTAAATGACCTGAGCGTGGAAATAGTTCAATCGGGCGGTAACGCCGGAGATCAGCACGGTGCCGTGGCGGTGACAAAGCGAACGGACGTCAGGCCCGCGTCAGAACCTTTCCTGAAACCTGTGAATTAGCAAATTGCTTATTATCCAGGTATATGTTTTATTTAGCAGCATCACATACATACGACCCCTCTGCAGCATCAATGCCTGTTCCCCTTGCGGAATGGATGCTGAAGGAGTCCATACAGACGGATCCGGCACAATAACCATATGCTGACAAAGTACCTATCCCCCATGGCCCGGGTCATCACCCTCTGCCTGTTGCTGCACCTGCAGGGCGGCAGCGCGTGCTCGCAGAAATCGGACGACAGCGAATTACCGGTGGATGCGTCCCTCACCGTTGAGGGATATCTGCGCCTGATGGGAAACGAGCCATTTGTACGCACAGCCATAATCACCGACGACGACGAGCGCTACTACCTGCAAGCGGACCAGGAGGTGATCGATACCATGTGGAATGCGCGCTCCAGGCTGAAAATCACCGGCCGCCGCCTCGAAGACCCCGAACACGAACTGCCGGGCCGCTACATCGAAGTCCGCTCATGGGAACCGGCAACCAACCCGTAAACCGGCTTGATATGCTTGTAAAAACCGTACTCCTGCTTTTTCTGAGCGCTGCCCTCCCGCACGCGCCAGCCGTCCCCCCGGATACACTCCCCGTAACCATCCCCCTGCCAAATATGCCTCACGGGAGCACCGTCTGCGGAACCATGTTCATGCCCTTTCTGTTCGATCCCGGCGACCTGGTGGATGATCCCGCGAAAGGGCACCAGCTGCTCTATTTGACTGAAACCAACCTGGCGGTCGGCGATCGCCGGAATTTCTACGTGGTCAATTTCGAGAAAAGCAACCAGACAACCGAATTCGACAACATTGAATTCGAGCTGCGCGCACTGAGCGGCAAATCCGAGGTCTGGGTGGAAGTGAGCGAGCTTGGCGATGACAAGATCAGCGACAGTGTGGTCGCAGACATCCTGCAGGAGTTGGACGAGCAGAGCGCGGAAGACTCCTGGAACCCCGACATGGGCATCATTGACATCGGCCGGCAGCTGTTCGGCGACCCTCCCGACTTTGACGGCACCGGACGGCTGAAGACACTGCTGGTCAATATCCAGGATGGATGGGATCCCGAAGAGGGGGGCGGTTATATCGGCGGATACTTCAGTCCGCTCGACCAGTCGCGGCGCCACCCCAACAGCAACAAGGCCGACATCATCTATATCAATACCTATCCGGGCATCTATTGGGAAAACAGGGATCCGGATGCGTCGCGAATTTTCGGGACACTTGCCCACGAATACCAGCACCTGATCCATTACTCCTACGGAAACCTCAATTTGTTCCAGAATGAGGGGCAGTCGGAGTTTGCCGAGGTGATCTCCGGCTACAATGCGCGGCCCATGAGGTGGCTGCAGCGGCCGGAAGAGATCGATGGCACCGCTGCGGTGAGCTCAGGTCCCGAAGGACTATACCGCTGGCGCAGCGGCAGCAGCGACGTGCATCTCGATTACCAGCGGGCCCAGTTGCTGCACAGCTATATGTACGAGCGGACCGGCGCCGAGCGCACCGGCAGCATCACACGGGCATCTTCCGGTGGCAAAAGCGCCTACCAGGGAGCGCTTGACGCGGCCGGTATAAGCTGGGAGGAATTCCTCCTCGACTTCCAGATCGCCAACCGGCTGAACGATCCGGATATCGACAATGGAAGATTTGCCTATTCCCTGCCGCAGTTTGCAAATGTCCGTGCAAGCGGCATCAACGCCCGTTACGACCTGACCGGAAACCTGGTGTCCGGCCTGGTCCAGGGCGGGTCCGCCTCCAGCGCGGAGGTCATGTACGGCGGCGGCTATTACTCGCTGTTTGAAGACGCGGTAAACCTGACACTGGATTTGAGTGGTGACGAACACACGGCATGGGCGGCCATCCTTGTCCAGCTGACGGAGAGGGACGTGGTCTTCCTTCCGGAAGGATTCAGCAAACTGGATGGCACGTATGACGAGATCGTGCTCGTGGGAGCCAATACGCGGGAACAGGGCGGCAGCGAGGAGAGCCCTGGAAGCCGTCAGTACACTTACACGTTTGAATACGAAGTGGTGGACATTTCCTCTGGCCATGACGACCGAGCCCATGATTTCAGGCTGCATGGCGCCTATCCCAATCCGTTTAACCCGGCCACACAAATCCGTTATTCCGTACCTGCGGCTGCCCATGTGACCCTTTCTGTCTACAATGTACTGGGACAAAGGGTGGCAACGCTGGTGAACGGGGAAAAAGGTCCTGGTACCCACGATGTGACATTCCGGGCAACCGGTCTGTCCGGCGGCGTCTACCTGTACCGGCTTCAGGCAGATTTGGAGGCAGGTTCCCATACCGCTTCGGGCAAGATGCTGCTGGTGAAATAGTATCGCATCCACAAGAAATTCTCTGCCGTACACAAGAAAAGGTCCCGAATTCACCATGTACACATCACTGTCCATCAGGCTGCTGGTCTGTGCGGAATGGCCACAAGTCAAGCCACCAATTCACGCAGTGATGCAATCGAATTTTTGTTATCATACGGAGAGCAATACCTGACCGCAACCATCGCACAGTGAGCAGAGGAGACATCCATGAAATGTCCATGACCGTGCCCCGGACACACAGGAGCATGATTATAATCGTCATGGACATTCTATGTGACCTAATAAATCAATTAATATAAACAGATGAAAACTCACCATTCATCGAACCATCTAACCAGGTTCACCGCCGGTTATTTCCATGCCGGACTTTTTGTACTGGCATTCATGCTTGTCACGAGCGGGTTTGCCATCCACACGGTTCCCGCAGCCGCGCAGCCCTCCCCCGCCGATCTGGCCGACCGGCTTGAGCAGGCACAGCAGGAGCACCTCAGGCAGATTGACCGGCTGCAGATCACAAACCGGATCTCCTCCGCCATGTTTGACGGCGGGGAAACGGTCACGGTGATGGTCAAGACGCAGCGCGACGGCCGATATGTGCTGGTGCCCGAAGATCCGGACGATTTTTACGACGAAGACGATATCACCGGATTTGCCGACGAGATCTACATCGAGATGATCCGGAACGCCGGCAGCATTGAAAGCGACATCTGGCACGGGTATCAGGTGTACCGGATCACCGTGGACGATCCCGATTTTCTGGCCAGTTTCGACGGGATGGACCCGCTGGACGAGCCGATGCACGATGGTTTTGATGACGAGGACGGGTTTATGGAGGATTCGGTGCCGGAGTCTCTCACCCTGTGGGTGGACCGCAGCGAGATGCTGATCCGCGGGGTCGCGTTTTCGTTCGGGGACGGCGGCGTCACCGCGAACTACCGTTTCACCGACTACCAGGTCTTCTCCGGGCTGCCCGTGCCCATGGTGACCGAGATCGAAATTGAAGGGCTGGACAAGCTGATTTCCGAGGAGGAGCTGGCCGAGGCGCGCCAGGCCATGAAGCAGATGGAGGCGCAGCTTGAGCAGATGCCCGAAGCGCAGCGCGACATGATCCGCCAGCAGATCCAGCCCCAGATCGAACGCCTGGAGCAGATGCTTCAGAGCGGGGATATGGGCAAGGCGCGGGTCGAGGTGGTGGATGTAGTGGTGAACTGACTTTCAAATTGCTGGTTATAGCTTTATTTTTATTGCAAGCAGATCGTTCTTTCGGAATTGGGAAGGAGCCTGGAAGTGAGCCATACGACCATTTCCAGCTATCTGGATACGCTGACTGATTTTTACATGGTCCGCCGGATCCCGCCCTGGCCCGGCAGTACCAAAAAACGGCTGGTGAAATCCCCAAAGGTTTTTATCCGTGATACCGGCCTTCTGCACCGGCTTCTGAATATTTCGCAGCCGGAGGATCTGTTTGGCAATCCTGTGGTCGGTGCAAGCTGGGAGGGTTTCGTAACAGAGAATATTCTGACATTGCTCCCGGAAGGCTGGCAGTACAGCTGCTATCGGAGCCAAACCGGTATGGAAATTGATCTGGTGCTGGAAGGGCCGGGCAAACAGGTTTGGGCAGTTGAAATCAAGCGGTCTTCAGCCCCTGTGTTGTCCCGTGGATTTCATAAAGGAAGCGCGGATATTGGTGCCACCCGGAAATATGTCGTCTATGCCGGACAGGAGCGTTTTCCATTGCCTGAACGAACCGAAGCCATCGGGCTTGTTGATTTTTTGAAGCTGCTTGGCGGTGGCAGTGACTTTTGAGAAAGTGATAGAATGCGGGGCCTCCCGGATCATGTCATCCTGCGTCAGGCACTCGTACATTGTTCTTTCCTTTGGGCAGCCAGACTCTGAATATCGAGCCCCTGTCCAGCTCGCTCTCTATTTCCACGCGCCCTCCCATCGCCTCGACCTGATGTTTTGTGATGAACAGGCCAAGTCCAACGGAGTTCGAACCCTCATGCAGCCTCTTGTACATATGGAAGATCTTGTCGCCATGACGCTTCAGGTCGATCCCGATCCCGTTGTCCTCAAAACTGATGATGACATGCTCCTCTGTGCTGTTATCCGTGATGCGGACGAAGGCATCCCTGTCTGCGGAGTGATACTGGACGGCATTTGACAGCAGGCTCAAGATGATGCTGTCCAGGTACGCCGAAACGGCAAGTATGCGGGTTGTTTCCGGCACGTCATTGATGATGTTCACCTTGTTATTCCCGGCCACCAGGGCGATGCCGGTGATGGCCCTGGCCATTGCCTCGTGCAGGTCCAGCGTCTCCCACTCCAGGTCCTTGTTCAGTTTGATTTCGAGCACCTCATTCAGGTGGCCGATGGTTTCATCCAGGTTAACCGCCGAACTTTTCAGCATCTGGGTGAACTGATTCCGGTAAGACTCCGGGTCCTCCATTTCATGGAGCATCAGGATACCAAGCATGTTCGCCGTGTGGATCCGCAGGTTGTGGGAGACGATATGGGTGAAGTCCCGGAGACTTTCGCTCTGCTTTTCCTCTATTGCCAGCAGGGATTTGATCCTTTCCAGTGCGTTGTGGGACTCGGTAGTATCCTCTTTTACGGCAAGGTAATGCGTGATCATCCCGTCTTCGTTCAAGACCGGCGAAATACTGGCCGACTCCCAGTACAGCTCCCCGTTTTTCTTCTTGTTGTTCAACTCACCCCGCCACACCTTGCCCGAGCTGATGGTTGCCCACATGTCACGGTAAAACTCTTCGGTCTGTTTGCCGGATTTGAGAATCCTGGGATTTTGACCGATGACCTCCTCCGGTGAAAATCCGGTTATTTCCGAAAATTTGGGATTCACATATTCCAAGGTTCCCCGGGTATCGGTGATCATGACGCTGGACGGACTTTGCTCCACAGCCGTGGACAGTTTCCTCAGCTCGTTTTCGATCTGTGTACGCTCTTCGACCTGCCGCTCCAATTCCCTGGAATATTTGTTCAGGTGCTCTAAGTTGCGTGTTTTTTCAATCAGATGCGCCGCCTGGTCTGCAAATCCCTGAAGCAGCCGGATCTCTTCATCTGTGAAATAGTACGGTTTGCCCACAGAACTCAAAACCAGGAAACCAATGGTATGATCCATTACACGGATGGGCAGGTAGAGGTTTGACCTCAGATTTCTGGTTTTGACAAACAGCTTTTCTGCAGGAGTGAGTTTGGCCTTTGACGTATCCGGCAGGAAGAAATGCCTTCCGGTTGTCAGAACTTTTTCGATGTACGGGTAGTCTTTCAGGCCGGCTACCCGGTAATCATCAGGAAAATCATCGGGCAGGACCGGCAGCGCGGCTTTCAGATAGATCGCATCCTCATTCTCCTGCAGGTAAATGGCGCCACTGCCCAG
>SKNT01000216.1 GCA_007120385.1 Balneolales bacterium | reverse complement strand
GGCCGGCCCGGTCCGGCTGGATGGGAACTCGGCCGGCCGCCGGATGGAGCCCAAGAGCTTCCCGTGGGCGGCATCAGCTGGTACGAGGCGGCGGCTTATTGCAATTTCGTGAACAAGGAACTGCCCACCATCTATCACTGGCGGCGTGCAACGGGCCTGAACCGGGAGATTTACACGGATATTCACAGAATGAGCAACTTCTCGGGGCAAGGCCCCGCTCCACCCGGTCAATATTCCGGAATTTCCCGTTACGGAGCTTACGATATGGCCGGAAATCACAAAGAGTGGGTGTGGAATGCCATCGGGGATATGCGGTACATTCTTGGCGGTGCCTGGAACGAATCGGAAAAGATGTATCAGGATAATGACGCGAGGCCGCCATCAGAGCGAGGAGCCACGCATGGTGTTCGCTGCTCTGCTCATGAAGAACCGGTTCCGGACGAACTGTATCAACCGGCTGAAAGGATGTATTATGATTTTTCAGGATATAAACCGGTGGACGATGATGTGTTTGATATTTTGAAGCGATTCTACAAACACCAGGCCGGGCCGCTTGGTATCCGGCAGAAAGAGACTACAGAGTTTGCTCACTGGCGGCGTGAAACGGTTTCCGTGAATACGGCATATTCCGACGAACGGATGTTGATCCGTCTGTTTATTCCTCATGATGCAATACCTCCCTATCAGGCCGTGATCCATTTTCCAGGTAGTTATGCCGCGGCTCTCGGGTCAAGTGAAAACCCGAATGACCTGTCCATGTTTGACTTCATCATCCGCAGCGGCCGCGTGCTGGTTTATCCGGTGTACTTCCGTACGTACGAACGTTATGACCCGGAGACAAGGGCAACCGGGCGCGATGCTTACATCAAATGGAGTCAGGATATCGGCCATACAATTGACTATCTGGAAACCCGCGAAGATATAGACCACGAGAATACTGCCTTTTTTGGATTCAGTATGGGTGCTGCACCGGGGCCGGTTTTCGGAGCTGTTCACGAGCGGCTGAATTCCATGATACTGCTGGGGGGTGGCTTGGGCGGATGGATGCGAAACCGTCCACCCGAGGCATTTCCGCTTAATTTTGCACCAAGAGTACAGATTCCGGTGCTGATAGTCAGCGGAGAGGATGATGTGAATTTTGGCCCTCCGGAAAAAGGGAAGCAACCGCTGCTCGATCAACTCGGCACACCCGACGAACACAAACGGCTCGTATTGCTGGATGGGGGCCATATCCCGGATGACTGGAGCGGTTTCATCCGTGAGACGCTCGACTGGCTGGATCGATACCAGGGACCGGTTAATCATCAATATCCTCAGTAACAGAACTCAAAAAAAACGGATGGAATCTTCTGAAATCACTCGTTTGTTGCAGGCACAGGCTGAGGGGGACCATGATGCGTACGGCTCATTGATCCCGCTGGTTTACGAAAAACTGAGAAGCATTGCGCACAAGCGAATGTTGGGTGAACGAGATGACCTCACCCTGAATACGACGGATGTGGTGCATGAAGCTTATCTGAAACTGATCGAGTTTGACCGTATCAACTGGAAAAACCGGTCTCATTTTTTTGCAATAGCTTCACAGGTTATGCGCAATATCCTCGTTGATTATGCCATGAAGAAAAAGACGGATAAACGCGGAGGCAAGCATAATCGGGTAACGCTGCAAAAAGCCAGGGTTTCAGTGGAAGTTGACCTGGATCAGCTGCTGTCCATCCACCATGCACTGGAGCGGTTATCCGAGTTTGATGAGCGCAGTGCAAAAGTGGTGGAATGCCGGTACTTCGGCGGACTTAATATGGATGAGATAGGAGAGGCACTGGGAATATCGACCCGGACCGTTCACAGGGATATGAATATTGCCAGTGCCTGGCTGAACCGGGAGCTGACAAGTTGACTCCAGGCCTGAACTGCGTTTAATCAAGAATTCCGGGGTCACATATCTCAACCGGCAGCTTAACCTTCGCTCTTTTACATTCTTTTTGTCGAGAGCTCAACCGATACCGAATTTACAATTGAGTCTAAAACAGGAGAGGTTCGGTATAAGTTTTTCATCAATTTTTGGATGGTAATGTCATCGGCATCTGAGTCGAGGTTAAATGTAATGCTGAGATCCTGTAACCTGGCAGGGGTATCGTCATCCACTTCAAACAAACCTTTCAGATCGACTTTCCCTTCTGTTATCACTTCCAGTTCTTTAATTTCAATACCTGCAAGTGAGGCCTTTACTGCAAACGATGTGGCCGCACAGGCTCCGGCAGAGGAAAGCAGCATTTCCAGTCCGGGTGTTGGCCCGCTGTCACCGCTGAACGGTTCCGGCCAGTCGGTTTTAAAGGAGTGGTGAGTCCGGATTAGTTCCTCCCCCGCGTCTTTCATCTTTTCAACAGATCCTTTCACGGCAAATCCGTTTTTCCATTTGTGTCTTAGTTGTGCGGACACTACCCCTGCCTGAGATTCTTTTCCCATCAGGCTGATATAGTGACCTAGTATTTCTGTATTGATACCGTTTCTGATCACTGATTCTGAAATTTGGTGGTTCATTGTACGGGCCTTCTGTTTTTTTGTGGAAATTGCGTTCTGTGAGCAAGTAGTTAGCCCATTGTGATTCAGGCTCTTGCCAACAGACAGTTCAACAGACAGATTAGCGTATTAAAAAGAGCCTGTCATGAGACGCAGGTCTCAAATTTTCGATTATGTTGTATGTAAATCGTGTTTTTTGTGGGACGTACGTCCCAGAAGGGCTTATTCAGGATCAGGTAAAATGAAAATTACGTTTTCCCCAATCCTGCTTCCCGGGCAAGGACGATAGCTTTTCCACGAGAATCGACCCGCAATTTGCTGAAGATGTTATGTATGTGATTACGCACCGTTTTCGGGCTGATGAATAGTTCTTTGGCGATTTCACTGTTATTGAACCCTTTAGAAATTTGGTCCAGGACTTCAAGTTCACGGGAGGTCAGCTCCGGAAATGCTCGATTAAAATCACCGGTAGCGTTCTCTTTGCCGGAATCGATAAAATTAAGGACATCATCCAGGAATCGTTCCCAGGCTGGTTCATCTTCCAGCAGAATATGATTTTCTCCCTGCAGGGGAACAAACCGGGCTCCTGGAATCAGGGAAGCCAGCCTTCTACCGTCCTCAAAGGGAACCACTTTGTCTCCTTTTACATGAAATACCAGCGTAGGTGCTGTCACCTTTCTGGCCATTTCTTCCACATCAATCAGGTTGTATGCCTCCCAGAGGCGAGCTGCCATAGCCGGAGAAGCGGCTTGCCGTTGGAGTTCAGCCAGCCATTGATGGTCTTTTACGGAGCCATTCGGAATCAACAAACCCGAAAAAACACGGTGAAAAACATCGGTATCCTCCCGGCCCCATCCGGCTTCGATCATGCTTGTCAGTGCTTTTGTTTCCTTTATTTTTTCCAGAGGGGTTCCATCCACCAGATCTCCACGGCTGTAACTGTCGAAAAGAACGAGATGGCTGACCCTTCCGGGATGTTTCACCGCATATGCCAAGGCAATGGCTCCTCCCTGACAAAATCCCAGGAGGGGAAACCGATCCAGACACGCATCATCAACAATGGCTTCCAAATCGCAAACCCATGCATCCATCGACAGCTCATCCACTGAACGGTCGGACAGCCCGGCACCCCGCTGGTCATAACGCAGGAGTGTGTGATGATCGGAGAATTCCCTGAACCAGTGGGACCAGAGGGGACTTTTCCAGTCAAGGTCCAGGTGAGTAAGCCAGTTGGCCACCCGGACAAGAGGGGGGCCACTTCCCGAGGAGGCGTATGCCAGAGTCACTCCATCTGGAGCCGTACAAAACCGAATGTCCTGTTTCATAGAACTTCACTTTCCACAATCACTGATATCTCATTCATCTCCGATGTCCCATCGCTTATGATTGCTGGCGCCTCCACCGTGAACCAGTATGAGCGGTGGTCCGTTACCTGATTGTTTGAATGCAATTTTGGTTCCATTTTTTGAAGTTGTTTTTTCCATATTCCTAGTGTTCTCGATTGCTAAATTACGGTAATTCATTATTGGGCCGGGTGTGCTCCAGTGAATCCGGAGAGCAGGAGTTCACACCGATCAGGGTCAACATAGCTTCAATCCCAATTAGTGGGGAAAATTCGTGGATCCGGGCCAATGCGCTTATTTCGATCCAGCAAGTTGATCACACGCATCTCTTCCGCACTGAGTTTAAAATCAAACAGATCGGCGTTTTCTTCGATTCGGTGCCTTTTTGAAGATTTTGGGATTGTTGCACTTCCACGCTGCAGCGCCCAGCGGATGGTCACCTGTGCCGGTGTTTTGCCGTGATCATCGGCTATATGTACAATCACTTCCACATCACCGATGTTGCCAACCATCAGCGGGGACCAGCCCTGGTGCTGAATGTCATGATTCAGGCAAAATTGAAAAAGCTCCGGTTGCTGAAGGTATGGATGGAATTCGACCTGGTTCACCATGGGAATGACAGTTGCATGATTGAACAGCTCATCAAGGCGGGGGATATCAAAATTGGATACCCCGATTGCGCGGGCTTTTCCCTGCCGGTACAATGATTCCAGCACCTGCCAAGCCTTGGGCCAGCCCTTTACCGGCCAGTGGAGCATCAAAAGATCGATCACCTCAACCCCGAGCCGTATCAACGAGGCTTCCACAGCGGCACGGGTGGCATCCGGACCGGATGCAATGTCATCGTTCCAGACCTTGGTGGTGATAAACACCTCATCACGATCCACAGTATGGGAAGCGACGGCACGACCAACGGCCCCTTCAGTACCGTAAAAAGCAGCAGTGTCGAAGTGGCGATACCCGATATCGAGCGCGGCGCTCACAGCCTCCACCACACCCTTATCCGACCCAAGACTGGCAGTGCCTTCCGAACTTTTGTGGTGCGGGGTCCAGCTTCCGGCAGTTCCCAGGCCCAGCCACGGCATCTTCACGCCATTGGCAAGAGTTGTACAGGAGCTAATGTGTCTGAGAATCGGATTGCTCATTCTTTTACCTGTTTAACCTGAATACAATAAGTATCCAGAGTCACATTTGAGAAATCACCCTGATACAGGCATCAGCTTTCACTTCGATGTTCACAATTCCCGGAGTCTATCGGCCAGAGAGCCATTTTTCGAACCGTTGTTAAAAAGTCGCAACACTAGTGTGTTTATTTATTCTTACAGTTCTTGTTTGCCGGCAAATTCATTCCCTTCTATATATCAAGCCGGAAAAAAGCTCATTGCTTATCAAACAATCCGTCACGGCAAATTTAAATTAGGCTTATATCCCCTTAATGATTGCTGAATGCGCTAAACCTGGTGCAAGCAAATCGATAAGTAGGGAAATGGTCAGTTCGTCATGGGGATTGATTGCAGCAGTTCGGCACTCGAGAGCCTGGTTCAGGTCTAATTCAGTGATTATGTCAGACTTACTTACCCTTTCCAGCTTAATACTGTAGAATGCGGATAACCGGCCGGCAGGCTGTCACCCCGGATGGACCGTCCGGAGCATCAGCGATGCCGCCAGGCGATTCGGAATTCTGATGCCATGCTTCCGGTAATGACGCAAGCATGAAGGAAGCCTGGCAGCTGAAATCCATAATCAAATACAGGAGATGTATTATGAAGTCCATTAATAGTTCAGTTACTATGAGCATTTGCACGTTGCTGCTGGCTTCGGCGGTGCTCATCAGCTGTAATGAAATTGACGTCACGGAATCAAGCAACAGGGCCGCAAACGGTGTAGATGCCGTCGCCCAGAGGCCGTCCAATCTGCCTCCGGTAACCGGAGACCCGGCTTTCACCCTTGATCCCGATGACCCGGATCTCGAGTGGCTGCCTTGCCCCGAGTTCATGCCGGACGATTGCGGGCTGGCTGTCATCCAGGGTAATCCCGCCGAACGCAATGCGGACGTGTACTTCAAACTGCAACCCGGCACCACCGCCGACCACCACTGGCACACGTCAGACGAGCGGATGGTGCTTGTCTCCGGCAAGATGAT
>SKNT01000083.1 GCA_007120385.1 Balneolales bacterium | reverse complement strand
GTACGCCTTTTTCGGGGCAGAGCCCGTCCAGCAGCATGTTGGCCGCGGCGGTGGCGGTGTAGCCGGTGGTGCGGGCCATGGAGGATGTGCGGGTCTGCGGGCAGTAGCGGTCCAGCAGGTCATAGGTGATTCGCTTTTGCACGCTGCCGGGTACGGAAGTTGTCATACCGGGACCTGCTCCTGTTTCTGACCCTTCCCCTTCTCCCGGTTTGATATCCTTATCGGGATGTTCCTCCGTGCCTTCAATTGTCACGCGCATCACCGTAAACTCCTCTTCATCGTCGCCCAGTCGCCACTGGTCGAACAGCAGTTTTGAAGTGAGGGCCAGGGGTGCGACCTCGGTCCCGTCATCCACCCGCACCTTTTCCCCGCTGAAAAACCCGCAGGCACGCAGCACGCGGATGTACTCGATGTGGCCGGGGTAGCGCAGCGTTTTTTCTTTCATGTCCGGGATGTGCGGCATGGTGTGGATGAGGGTCCGGAGTCCGTCGGTGTTGAACGCCTCGAGGGTGCCGATGCCGTCGAAATCGATCAGTTCGGGATCGGAGAGCGCCTCGCGGGTGACGAGATGGCCGTTTTCGACGAAGCGGGCCGGACGCACGTACTCTTCGATGACATCCGCGGGTGAGAACGGCGCTTTGTAGTTGAACGGCCACCGGCGCTCCACGGGGAGTCCGCCGACGAGGCACACGAACGAGGTGACGGTCATGCGCGCGTCGTGGTACCCCAGCAGCAGGTTGCCCATGCCGGGCGCCACGCCGCAGTCGACGATGGCGGTGACGCCGTTTTCGAGGGCCAGATCGTGCAGGTCGAGCGCGTTTTCGGGGAAGAAGGAGATGTCCACGATGTGCTTTCCGGCGGTGATGACGGTCCGGAGGGTGCGGTATCCGAGCGCGCCGGGGACGGCGCTGACCACCAGGTCGAAAGGCGAGACGGCCTTGCGGAGGGCATCGGTGTCGGCCACATCCAGGATGCGGGTTTCGATTTTATTTTCCTTCTCAAGCGCAGCCGGACTCACATCCGTGAGCGTCACATGGTGCTTTTCCGCCAGATCGCTGGCGATGGCGCGACCCACCATCCCGGCACCGAGAACAATGATCTTGTGCATGAACAGAATCTCCCGTTCGTTATATTGTGCATGTCACATCTTTATGACCACTCATACTGATACACGTGCCTGCATTGCCGGATTTTCCATACCGGCACAGGTTTTTTTTCTGAAATGCAAACAGAAGCGAAGGATTGTCTGTTATTGAATTTAGATAATTGTTATCTGGAACGAAAATGCACTGTCCGGTTTTATTCTGCCTGAACAATCAGGATATTCATCATCCTTGTCGATTTGCAAAATATTTCTAAACCCTCTTCAGACGTCATGAATTTCACTTATCACTCCAGGTCCGCCAGGGTCACTTTTGGAAGGGGCGAGAGCGAGTCGCTTCCACAGCATCTTGCTCCCTTCAACAGGATCCTTGTCATTGCCGGTCCGCGCTTCCGGGACCGGGTTGAGCAGTTACAGAACGAGATGGGCGTAAAACGCATCGTCCCGTTTTCAAAAGTGCTTTCGCATGTGCCGCAGGATCTTGTGGATGAGGCCGCCGGGGTGGTCCGGCAGGAGCGGCCGGATGCGATACTGGCCATGGGCGGCGGATCGGCCATAGGACTGGCAAAGGCGCTGGCCCTTGGATTGTCACCGGAATTGCAGGCGTGTTATTTTGAGGAAGGGCTGGATGCCCCGGCGATCATTGCCGTGCCCACGACGTTTTCCGGTTCGGAGCAGACAGACATCTGGGGGATAACCGCAGGCGATGGCAAGATAACGGGGCGTTCTCCCCGGGTACTCCCGGATCTCGTCATCTACGATCCGGAACTGCTGGTCTCGCTGCCGGTGGAACATGCCGTCACCAGTGCAATGAATGCCATGGCCCACCTTGTGGAGGCGGTGTACGCGACGGACGGGAATCCGGTGACGCGCTTCCAGGCCCTTCAGGGAATTCAGGCCATTGTGAACGGACTCAGGCAGCTGGGCGCATCGGCCAGTGGTGATGCAGGAAGCAGGGCGATCGGTGCGATGTCTCCTGATATCGCCGAAATCTTGCTTTTCGGAGCATTTCTGGGTGGGAAATGCCTGCGTGAAGTATCAATGTCGCTGGAGCATAAGGCTGCTCATGTGCTTGGCGGATCGTTCGGATGCGATCACGCCGCGGTACACTCCGTGCTGCTGCCTCATGTTCTTGAATACCAGTGGCCGCACCTCGACGCGGATATCCGCACCGACCTGGAAAATGCCATTGGTGCAAATCCGGCACGCATCCTTCAGGATCTGGCAATGCATGGAGGAGCGCCGGCCAATCTCAGGGAGATCGGCATGGAACAAACGGATCTGCCCAGGGTAGTTGACCTCATCCTTGAAAAACCTTACCCCAGCCCCGCGCCGCCGGATCGCCGCTGTCTGCTGGAGATGTTTGAAAACGCATGGATCGGAGCGCTTCAAGAGGAATCGTAATCAGATCCGGAACCATAGCTCGTGTCGGTTTCGCAACTTTATCCAGTACAAGAACTTAAGGCGGGTTCTCAGCTTCAGCCGGCATAATGACTTCATCCGGAGCAACACCGGCGCTATAATTTTTGTAACTACTTTGCAGCGCTTGCGTCATACGGTTACATTAACGCATAAAAACCAGACAGCTATGGACTTCAGAGGAATAATCAAGGGTCTGCATCATGTGACGGCCACCGTGAATGGTGCGCAGGAAGATTACGACTTCTACACCCGCCTGCTCGGGATGAGGCTGGTCAAGGAGACCGTCAACTTCGACAACGAACGTGTCTACCATTTCTACTATGCCAACAAAACCGGCTCACCATCCACGGTTTTCACCACATTTCCCTACAAGGGTCAGGGCGTCCGCCCCGGCGTGGCCGGATACGGACAGGTGTTTGAGACCGCATTCTCGGTCCCGGAGGGGGCATTTTCCTTCTGGCGGGAGCGGCTGAAAAAACACGGTCTGGATATCAGTGAAGAGACCCGGTTCGGCCAGAAGTATCTGCTTTTCAAGGATCCGTCCGGCCTGCGGCTCTCCATCCTCAAGGATGAAACCGATCGCCGGGAACCGGTCTGGGCGACTGAAAAGATTGCACCGGAATACGCCATCCGCGGCATCCATCATGTTACACTTGCCGTGGACGATGTGGATGAAGTCATCGACTTTCTCGAACCGTTCGGCTACAACCGGGTGCATAACGACAAATCCCGTATCCTTATGAAAGCGATCGGCAACGGGCATAACAACGGGCACAGCAACGGCCATGCCGACAGCCAGCCAAAACCCACCATGGCTGGCAAGTCGCTCGTGATTTTGAGAGCAGACGGAATGCCGCGCGGCGTGAACGGACTGGGCACGGTCCATCATGTGGCACATCGGGTTGCATCGCTGGAGGACTCGCTCCGGATTAAAACCTGGCTGGAAGAGGAGCACGGAATCCGCGTGACGGATGTGCGGGACCGCAAGTATTTCCAATCCATTTACTTCCGCATACCCGGAGGAATACTTTTCGAAGTGGCCACCGAAGGTCCCGGATTTCTGGTGGATGAGTCCGTCGAGGAGTTGGGCGGTTCGCTCAAACTGCCGGACTGGCAGGAAAAATGGCGCAGCCGGATAGAAGAGAATCTGCCGTCATACAAGAAGTAATATCCGGCTCTGCGGATCCGGAACATCTTGTTGGCCCTTCAGAGTTCAAGCAGGTCCCGCCACTGATGATGCAGCGTTTCCGATGACCAGGCGGCGACATCCGGTGCGGGTGGAAAACCGTGTCGAAACCATGATTCGAGCCGTTCTGCAAGGGCCTGAGTGTCGCCGGCGGGATAGCGGTACACATCCGGATACTGTTCGGGGTAGCACAGATCGTCCGGCACAAGCGGCCGCGCCCCGGCACTCACCGCCTCCAGCATTGCCAGACCCTGAAACTCGTGCAGCGCCGTGCTCACAACCACCATGGACCGGCCCAGGATCCCGCGGTAGGTTTCGCTGTCAGCCCGCTCATCCACCATAATCCGATCCGGAATCTGTTCCCTGAGGCGCAGCAGCGCCGGACTGGTGTGTACACTTGACCGGTCGCCAAGCAGGGCCAGGCGAAAGTCGATGCCGGTGTTTTCAGCCAGCCGGATCATGGCATCAGCGAACAGCTCAGGCGCTTTGTCGTATTCCCAGCGGTGATTCCAAAGGATGAGCAGCGGGTCTTTTTCGGCTGCCGGCGGAATGGGGTGGATGGGGATGGGCAGCACTGATGATTTGGCCTCGAGTTGTTGCCGGATGCCGAGACTGTCGGCCTGGGGTTTGGGCCGAAGCAGTTCGAAAACTCCGTCCAAAAATGAACGGCGATTGAAATCAGAATTGAAAAATATGCGCTCGGAGGCCAGTGCGCCATAGAGCTGGACCATCTGGGGATCGATCCGGTTGAGCTGGTGTTCGCTTAGCGGATAGGCGAACTGGTTCTCATGGAAGTAGTACCAGGATCGCACCCCGGCAAGGCGCGGGTGCAGTCCTTTGAGCGTGGCCAGATCCACCATGGATGTGGCGAAGATGAGATCGGGCTCCGATTCAGGCAGCCGGTTGAGCCAGGAGATTGGGTTGCCTCGAATACGCCATCGAAAGCGCCTTCCGGGCAGTTCCAGGCGTTTCCATGTGACATGGGGATGTGCATCCACGAGCCAGTCTGTCCAACGGGCGTGACTGTCCGTGCGGTAGGCCGACAAGAGCCATATCTCGGATTTTCGCGTATGTGGCGGGGTTGCAGGCATCATCCGTCAAGTTAGCGCGAACGGCCAGCTAATCCAAGCAGGGCAGCCGAACCGATCCAGGCGATGCATGCGGCCGGACCCGTTGCATAAGCGCCGCTTCCCTTGCTGAGTAGGGTTTACAGTGCAAGTCGCCTTTCAACTGATTACAGGTATCTGTTATTAAAACAAAATATTACGTAGATTTGCCAGTAACGCATCAATATGTGAACAAAACTGTGAAATGCCTCAGTTTGGGTATGTATGACGATACTCCCGGAACTTCAAACATGGTGACGCTATGACATACTCGGTTTCCGAAAATAACAACATCGTTATTCTGACATTTAAGGGAAAAATAATGGGTGGTCCGGCTGCAACGGATTTCCAGGATGAGATCAGGAATCTGATTGAAATAGGCAAGACGAAAGTGGTCGGCGATTTGAGCAAGGTCAATTTCATGAATTCCTCGGGTTTGGGAATTATCATCATTGCACTTACCAGCTTGCGCAATGCCGGCGGCGACCTGAAAATATGCGGGGCCTCGGAACGCATTGAAAGTCTTCTCATGGTTACCAAGCTCATCACGGTTTTTGATCACCACAGGACCCTGGACCAGGCGGTAGCCGCATTCGGCACCTGAAACCGACCGTACCCCTGTATATTACACTGTACCAGGCTCAGTTTCATGGATTTTTTTTCTGGATAGGGTATTTGAATTCGCCGAGTAACTGTTCTGCGCCCAAAAGAGAGTCTATCTCAGTCATCCGGCTTGTTATGCCGAACCGAAAGCACGGTGATGTCATCAGACTGGGTTGCCGATCCGGCAAACTTCATCACTTCCAGAAAAAGTCCTTTTACCTGCGAATCCAGTTTTTTTGAAGCGTTCTTTTCCAGATAGTGGATGACCCTTTCTTCATCAAAGTATTCTTCCTCTTCGTTTTCAGCTTCGGTGATCCCGTCGGTGAAGGTGACAAGTGTTTCGCCGGGTTTCAGGTTTACGGTGCCTGCCTCATAACCTGCGTTTTCAAATTTGCCGAGAAGCAGCCCGCCCACATCGGGCAATGCTTCAACCTTGCCATCGACGGTAATAAGGTACGGGATGTTGTGGCCGCCGTTGCAGAACTTCAGTTCTCCGGTTTTAACATTCATGATGCCATAAAAAACGGTTACGAAAGTGGTGATATCGCTTTCGGGTATCAGCATGTTGTTCACTTTGGTCATGCATTCGGCCGGATCGGCAACCTCTGAGCCGATCGCTTTAAGCATGGTCCTGCAAACGGCCATGTAAATAGCTGCCGGCATTCCCTTGCCGGCCACATCTCCAATGAAAAAAGCGAGATGATCTTCATCAAACTTGAAAAAATCATAAAAATCTCCCCCCACATGCTTGGCCGCCATCATGCTGGCAAAAATGTCAAACCGGTTGTCATCCGGAAATACAGGGAAGTCCTGGTGCAGGATTTGCTGCTGTATACGGGCGGCCATGTCGAGATCGTAGTTCAGGGCTTCCAGCTGCTCTTCCAGATCCTTCGATTTAAGGATCTGTTCAATATCGCGGAAGGACTTCTCGATGGTGGTTTCCATATCCTTGAAATCGATCGGCTTGGTGACAAAATCGTAGGCACCTCTGTTCATGGCTGTACGGATATTTTCCATGTCCCCATAGGCAGACACCATGACGGTTTTAAGATCCGTACGGTTCAGGGCGCGGAGTTCATTCAGAAGTGTGAGGCCGTCCATGCGAGGCATGTTGATATCGCACAGTATAAGTGAAAGATCCGAGTGTTCCTGGATGGTTTCCAGCGCTTCCTTGCCATCTTCAGCAAAAACGAATTCATACTCCTTGTTTTTGACCTTGTTTCTGAACTTCTGGAGCATGAGCATTTGTAGATCCGGCTCATCATCAACCACAAGGATTTTTCGGGTATGTCTGTTCATATGGGAAGGGGTTATCGTGTATTAGACAAGGTGTGCTCTCATTTCAAATCAATCGAAAAGGAAGGGTATTGCGTCACCTGTTGATCATGTCCATGATCTCGCTTTTTAATGACTCAAAATCGATGGGCTTTGTGAAAAATTCTTTGGCTCCGGAAGAGATGGCTCTGTTGAGGTTTTCAGAATCACCGTAGGCCGATATCATACTGACTTTAATGGCAGGATACCGGGATTTGACCTTTTCCAAAAGTTCGAGTCCTGACATACCCGGCATGTTTATATCCGAAAAGAGGTAAACCACATCCGGAGGATTTGTGCTATCCAGCATCTCCAGCGCTTCCTTTCCCGAGAAAGCAAAAACCAGATCCACCAGTTTTTCCCTGATTTCCTTTCTGAACTTCTGCCGAAAGAGCATTTCGACATCTTTCTCATCATCAACTACTAGTACCTTCATATTTATCAACCAGTGTTTTTTTTAGAAGGAAATGAAACGGAAAAGCTTGATCTAAATCCGGATGAGCTGTTTCGGCGACCTGGAACCTGAAAGACTTTAAAAGCTGCTTTTTGATGGCAGGGTCTCACATCACGTTGTCTTGACTGTGTATTGTGTTGGCTGCACGAATCCGGTTTGAGTACCAATAAGCCAGAAACGCTGCCTATACTACCCATATTCAGAATGATAAGCTTAAGATTTAAATATAACAATACTATAAATGTAAATTAAAATATTGCTGAATTGTCAAAAACCGAGAAAAATTCAAAATAACCCCGATTATTCAACAGGTATTATCCCGATTGTTGAGCAGGATCGCGACGTGTCCGGGATGCAGATTGAAGACAACTTTCGTGCAGGATCATCAGCCGGTCTGTGCTCGGAAGTGGTGCATGAAAAATGGGGAACCCCGGGTTTTCATGTCCGGTGCCGTTACCTGGAAACGCCTGCAAGCAATTGCTGGAATTCCCGGGTTTCCCTGATGAATGCGTATCCCGGATGTTTCAGCCGGCCCGCTGCTTTGGCTTCCTGAATAAAACGCTCCCTGGCAGTTGCATTCAGCGCGGAACCCGCAGTAAGGAACTTGAGGGCTAGCATTGGCTCAAGCCGGGTATCGTAGGCCTTGTAAACGACGCCCATGCTGCCTTCTCCCAGTTTTTCCTTTATCAGATAATGCGAAACGGTGGAGCCGATCATGGGGATGCAGGTTCAGGGTTGAAATGACACATGACGGTTCTTTTCCCGGTTGCGGCGCGCACGGAATGCTACCGGTTGATTTTCGTACTGTGCATTTGGTGCAGGGTGTACTGGTAGATATTCCCGTCACCATCCCGGGAAAACTCCAGGGGTTCACCGCGGCTGCCATCCGGCCTTACCCGGTAAAACGTGTCGCTCTCCAAATGCTTGAAATAGGTCATGTCATCAACCGGGGAATCCGATGGCAGTGAAAGCATCACCAGCTGGCTATTCCAGGTTGAAATATACCGCTCGCTGTGGTTGTACAGGTAGAATCCGGTGTATTCCGTCAGGTTCGGTATGGCTTCCTGCTCCTTGTTGTTTGAATTTGCACTCGCTTCGTCAAGGATCTCATGAACGCCCATGGCATACTTTATCGGGGACACGCCGTTGGCATTGATGATGACGGAATAGGCGCGTTTGCTGTCGGGATGCATCTGCAGTACGGATTGATAGCCGGGGCAGTATCCGCCGTGCCCAACCCATTTTGTATTGCCGCTGCCTCTCCGCACGGCATAACCCAGTCCCCAGGTTGTTTCCCAACCCGGATCGGTGTAGTGGACGTTCAGCATGTAGCGCAATGTGGACGGTTTCAGGATTTCTGGTGTGTCGGAATCCAGCAGACGGAAATGCCAGGATGCAAAGGCGGCAAGGTCAACCACAGTGGATGAAAAACCGGCCGCCGCCATGATGCCGTTAGCCTGGAAAAGTTCGTCTTTGAGCCGGGTTCCATCCCTGAGAAGGACAGTGTATCCATAAGCGAGCTGATCTCCATAAAGATCTTCGGGGAGGACGGTCCGGGTGTCCGTCAGGCCAAGCGGCCCGATAATGTTGCTGTAAACGAAATCATCGTAGGGTACACCGGAAACCTCGGCAACGATCTCACCCAGCAGGGTCATGGCCAGGTTGCTGTACTGAAAATAGGTGGATGACGGGTAGAGGGTTTGCTGACGGCTCATCGCTTCGATGATCTGCTCGCGATCGGGGAAGGGGTACGGCCCTATCCAGTAAGGAAAATTGGCTTCTCTCGGCAACCCGGAAGAGTGGGTAAGCAATGTACGGACGGTGACCGGGCCGCTGTGGGGGTAGCCTTGATCCAGGTTGTACCATGGAAGCAGGTCCTCGATGCGATCATCCAGCCGCAGCTTGCCGTCATCATACAACTTCATTATGGAGATGGATGTGAACAGTTTGGAGATGGAGCAGATGCTTCCAATAGTCGACGGGGTGGATGGGACGCCGTCTTCCATGTTGGCGCAACCGTAAGCGTCCGACCAGATCGTTTCCTGACCTTCCACAACGGCCAGGGAAATGCCCGGAAGCCGGTCAAAATCTCTCTGGGCATCAAGCCAGACGTCAATGAGTTTGAAAGCTTCCGAATAATCCTTTTGATGTTCCTTTGCAGCAGCTGTTAGCGGCAAAAATATGACAAGTATTCCCCAAAGCAGTTTTTTCATCGTTTTTATCGTTGATTTGAATGACCTGGATCGAACTTCCATGCGAATCAGGCACGGAATTGTTCCATTAGCGTCGACGCGAATGTCTTCAGTGAATCAGTGAAATGGCAAACTGTTTCCGGAAATATACATACTTATTTCTATTGCGCGTTCCATTTCATTTTCACTTTTTCACGGTATCCAATGGATAAGCATTATCCAGAGCAAAAACGAATCTTTGCCATGCCCCCGGACGGGGCAGATTGCAAAGAACAGTCAATGGAGAACCCTGCGCAGCCAAAGGGGGAGACCTGCGCAGCCAGAGGGGAAATCCAGACAGTCATTGTGGAAATCCAGCAATTTCAGAGGGTGAGCTCTGCAAAACCAGTTTGCGGAGGCCACGGAATTCCATGACTCATTCTACCTTGATGATCATGGACGGGCTTTGCGTGCTTCCACTGCTGGTGGATTCCACCGTGGACTCCGTACTGGATTCAAGTGTAGTCTCCGTACTGAATTCCGATGTAGACTCCCAGTTGGCTTCCAGTGTGGGCTCCCTGCCGGTATTTTCCTCCTTGAGAGAAATTGTGCAGGTAAAGTCTTTCTGCTTCGCATTGTTCTTGACCTTCAGCCTGTGGTACTTTCCATCGCCCACCACTGTAAACGGGAATTGATCCGATATGTCGGGGTCATCGGATGCACCGCAGTCAACGACATACGTTTTGCCGTCTTCAGATTTGAATTTTATGTCTTTGCCTTTCTGAATGGAGATTCTGCTTTTATCAAAGCTGGTGTTGTTCAATTTTACTTCCACGGACATGGTGTTCACCTTTATTTCTGGTTTAGGTTTGGTTCAGACTGCCTATCGTAGTCAGCCTTATCCTGGAAATACGTCCAGGCCACTGCAAGTTACTTTTGGCTCATGTGTGAAAAGCGTTTGTCGCGACGGAGATCTTTCAGGATCGGCGTACTGTAGATCTCTTCCAGCGGGTATCCGGCTTTAACGGCTTTTTCAATCCATTCGATCGCCTTAGTGCGTTCCCCCAGCCTTTCATAAATGGTGCCGATTCGCATCATGTTGTTTAAATCAGAAGGTTTCAATGCGAGTGCCTGCCCAAGATATTCCTGTGCTTTTTCAACGGTATCGAGATCCAGACTGTATGCTGCCAGGCTCAGGAGCAGAGTGATATCCCGCGGATTGATTTCGAGTCTTTTTTCAGCAATTTCTTTTGCACGCTGCAGTGCGGACTCCCATCGGTCAAGATCTGGCGGAGAGGATTGTTTAGATGCGCTGGCCAGATAGCTCCAAACAAGATAGTCGGCATCATTAAGTTCCAGGGCGCGTGAGTACATCTCAGCCGCGGCATTGAAGTCGCCATCATAGTAATACAGGGTGCCCAGGTTGGAATAGGCGCTATAGTCCGGCCGGATCTCCACCGATTTGTTGAATGCTTCTATGGCCTCCTCTCGCCGGTCCAGGTAGTAATAGACAGCTCCGAGGTTCCGGTAGGCACTGGCATTGTTTGGTGTAAGGTCGATCACGTTCCGGAACTGGGTTGCCGCCTCTTCATAACGTCCGCGTCCGGAGTAAAACACTCCCAATTCTGCATATCCCGCCCAGTAGTCGGGTTTCATTGCAATGGCACGTCGATACGTGGCTTCAGCCTCGTTCGTTCTCTGCTGTGACATGAACGCGCGCGCCCGTCCGCGATAGGCTTCGAAATTGGATGGATTGATCTCCAGGGCCCGTTGCAACTCCCGGTGAGCTTTTTCATAATCGCCCGTTTCAATGTACAGCAAACCCAGTGTGGTATGGACAGGGGAAAGCCGGTCATCCATGAGCGCGGCTTTTCGGGAGTATTCTATCGCAGGTTCAATCCATTTGACATCCTGGGTGCTTCTGAAAAGATAGAGATGGGCATCGCCCAGTGCCGCCAGTGCCAGGGCGTAATCCGGGTCGATTTCAAGCGCCCTCCGGAACAGGGAAATGGCGGCATTGATCTCTTCAATCCTGTCGAATCGCTGCAGATGACCAAGGCCTCGCAGGTAAAATTCATAGGCGCCGGGCTCCTCCGTTCTGCCGGCGGCAATGATTTGCCTGGCTTCGGGCTGCAGTTCAAGATTCAGCATGCCGGCCAGGTGGAAAACGGCTTCGTCCTGCAGTACGGACTTTTCGATGAAGGGGTCGTCGATAGTCCTGGAATCGATCTGACGAAGTGTGCGGGCATCAATAAGGTTCAGGGTCACGCGAACGCCCCTGTTCAGCTGCTGCACACTGCCGGTTACCACCAGGTTCACGCCGAATGCATCGCGAGCCGCAGAGGCACTTGTGATGCCGCTGGAGCGGGTCTCGCTGGCAGGCACAACCAGGTATGACCCATGAAACTGCTCCAGCTGGGAGAGTTTGCTGGTGAGGATTTCAACCAGTCCGTCCATGAACACCTGGTTTTCAGGATCACCACCGACGTTTAAAAACGGCAGTACGGCGATCTGTTTCACCTCGGGAAGTTCGGGAGGCGATGAGAAACCGGAAGGGGATAGTGGTACTGAATCGGACAGATACAGGACAAGAAACACCACAAAAAGTATGGCTGCCAAACCAGCCAGGGCTATTTTCACCGTTTTGGTGCGTCCCGGAGACGTTGCAGGGGTCGTCTGCCGGTGCGGCAGGTAATCTCCTGCCATATTTGAATGGCTGATCGTTCCCTCTTTCAACGCTTCCAGCAGGACCACCATATCCTTTATGGATTTATACCTGTCGTCCGGATTCTTCCGGATCGCTTTTTCGATAATCCATTGAAGTTCTTCGGGCAATTCGGGATTGATCTCCGTGACGGGCTTCGGGTCGTCATGAAGAATGGCATACATGATGGCGTGATAATAGTCGCTCCTGAAGGGATGCACGCCTGTGAACATTTCGTACAGCATCAGCCCGAAGGAGAAGATGTCACTGCGCTCATCCACTTCCGAGTTGCTGATCTGTTCCGGGGACATGTATGCCGCTGTGCCAAGCGTGGTTCCGCTTTGAGTGAGATGTGACTGGCCCGCAAGCTTGGCCAGCCCGAAATCCACAATCTTGACTTCTCCGCGCCGGGTGAGCATGACATTGCCCGGTTTGATGTCACGGTGGATGATTTGGGATTCGTGCGCGCACTGAAGGCCTTTTGCCAGCTGTATGGCAATATCCAAGGCTTCGGGGAAAGTGAGTGCCCCATCCTTCAGTCTTTTCTGGAGGGTTGTACCCTCATAATACGCCATGGAGATAAAAAGCCCGTCATCGCCGCTTTCATCGATTTCATGGATGGTGCAGATGTTGGGATGATCCAGTGCCGCCGCCGTTCTGGCTTCTTGCCGGAACCGCTCCAGGTCTCTGGCAGAAGCGGTTAGGTGTCTGGGGAGCAGTTTGACGGCAACAGTCCGTTCCAGCCTGGTATCCAGGGCTTTGTAAACCACTCCCATGCCGCCTTCGCCGAGCTTTTCAAGAATTTTGTAATGGGAGATGTTGTTGCCGACCATATTGGTTATCCGTTGCAGGGTGGATATGAAACAGGCAACAAACTGTGACCCAGGCATTGTTGCCTGTACTGGTTTGCCGGTTTTATATGAACTTTTTTCCTGTTACCAGCGTGAACCTGCTGACACCGATATCCTGACTGGTAACAGTGGCGACAGCTGATTTGGACCTTTTTTCCAGGGCCATTTTCCACTGGTACAGATCGCCGAGGGTGTGGCTCAGCTTGTCCAGCAGCTCCTTGAATTTCCCTTGCCGCTCATAATGTTCGAGCAACGCCGGATCGTCCCAGATGGAGAAGGAGATCATCTCACGATCAGTTTCAGAATTGTCTATGAGGAAAGCGTACCGGCAGCCGGGAACGGCTCTCAGCTCAGGGAGCACCTCCGAATTGTAGATCCGCGTAAACTCCGCTGCATTTCCGGGATTGATTTTGTGTGAGAGAATCCTCAGGTAGCTGCGTTGAGCGTGAACTTCACCCGGAAGCGAGGAATCGGGATCAGAAACATCCCAGGATTTGACTACGGGTTCGAACGGGACTTCTTTGTACTCCACGGTGTTCTCTTTTGAGAGCTGGATTTTCCATTCGCTGCTTTCCTCAAGGACCGGGCGGAGCCGATCAAGGTTTTTTTTGAATTCTCCGGAATTGACATAGTGCTGTGCATGCGTTTCAGACTCCCACAATGTGAGCGACATGTACCGGCTGGTGTGATCCATGCTGTAAAGCAAACCGGCAAAGATGCAGCCGGGTGTCTGTTCCAGCGCATGCAGAATGGAATCAGCATAGACCCTTTCCAGCCATGCGTCGCCGTCCTTTTTTACGGTGGCTTCCACCAATCTCATGAACATGGCACTTATCCTCCAGGGCTTATTCATTTCTTGAAAGTGCAATGACCGTCACATCGTCAAAGAGCTGTTTTTTTTCGCAATGGTCCAGACATGCGTCAATGATTCGTTCAATCAGCTTTTCAGGCTGCTTCGGCTCCCCCGAATGCTCCAGAAGCAGCTTTTCCAGGCGTTCTTCACCAAACATTTCCTCGTTGCTGTTTGCCGCGTCGGTCACCCCGTCTGAAAAGACAAAGAGACAGTCACCGGGGGAAAGCTCAACCGTCTCCTCGGGATACTCCATATTGTCCATCATGCCCAGGGGGAGTCCGCCGGTTTGCAGGCGCAGATGGCTGCCGTCAGAGCGGATAAGGTAGGGGAATTCGTGTCCGCCGCTTGAATAGAGCAGCGTGTTCTTCTTGGTATCCAGAATGGCCAGGAACAAGGTTGCAAACTTTTCCTGGCTGGTGCTCTGATAAAGCTGGTGATTTGCATGTTTCAGGATTTCTCCGGGCCGGAACAGGTGGAATGTCTGCCCGCGCAGTATGGCCTGAAGGTTTGACATTAGCAGGGATGCCGGCAGACCCTTGCCGCTGATATCGCCCAGACAGATCGCCCAGCGGTGATTATCCATTTGGATGTAGTCGAAATAGTCTCCACCGACTTCCTGCGCCGTCAGGTTTCTGCCGCAAACAGCGTACCTGTCCAGCTGCGGCGAAACGGCGGGAAGCATTTTCTGCTGGATGGATGCGGCCAGCTCAAGCTCCCTGCGCATGAAATGATAGGCCTGTTCCTCTTCGTAAAGTCTTGCATTTTCAACAACCTGGGCCGATTGCGCCGCAATGATCGACAACAGGCGCTGGTCGGATTCGGTGAAGCCGGATTCGGTTCCGGTAGTCCGCTTGTTGTAGACGGTTAGGATGCCGATCAGCCGGGATCGGGCCATCAGCGGGGCGCTCAATACGGAGTGGATGGAATGCTCCCACTGCACATTTCGGAAACGTTTGTCATTTCCCGGGTCATTGATCATCAGGGGCTTTTTGTTGATCTGCATCCACCCAAGCAGATTCTGGTTCAGATGAAGGGGGGAGTGTTCGCTGGTGCTCACCATGCTTCGCACCAGTGTTTGTGCCGGATTCACCTGGTCTTCCGCTACGAGGGTGATATCTCCCTGCTCCGCCTCCAGCGCCCTGATGGACCGGCTGATGATGGATCTCATGATTTTTTCACTGTCCAGGCTCCCGCTGATGGCTAAAGCCAGGTCGTTGAGTATCGCCAGTTCATCCACGGCCCGGCGCAGTCGCCGGTTTTCCTGCTCAAGTCGCTGATGGTCGAGCAGGGTTTGCTCCTGGATGGATTCTGAGCTCATGAAGGGACTCCGCTTGTTGCATTTGATCTGATGATTGTGAGCCGGTTTGGCAATCACTTTGCGGCATTTATAGCAATGTACGGGTAAAGGTATAAAAATCAGCACACTGCATCAATAGCCTATCTTCGTCCCAACGGGTTTGCTGAAGTTGATTTTCAGCCCGATATTTCTGTATGAACCCCGATGCCGCGCTCCGATCGCAATGCCGGATATGGTTATTCTGCTGCGGTCATTTCGCGCAGTGCTGCAATGACGGCTTCGCTGTCGACATCAGCCTGTACTTCGGTATCCACATAGACGATTTTGCCATCTTCGTCGATGATGAAGGTCCAGCGTGCGGTGGTCACGTTGCGCGTAAGCTCCAACTGCTCGCCGTCCACTTCGCTGGTGATGGTGCCGCCGTCGCGGACCGGCACTCCGAAGGCGCGGGCGATGCTGCCGTCGGCATCGGAGAGGAGCGGGAAGTTGAGGTTGTTGGTCCGGCGGAATATCTGCAGATTGCGGATCTGGTCGCCGCTGATGCCCACGACCTCGGCCCCCATATCCACAAGCTGAGAGCGGTTGTCGCGGAAACTGCAGGCCTGGGCGGTGCATCCGCCGGTCATGGCGGCCGGGAAAAAGAATACGACCAGGATGCCGCTGTCGTGCTCGGAACTTTTCCAGACTTCGCCTTCATCAGTCATGGCTTCGAATTCCGGGGCGGGATCACCGATTTTCAGCCGGTCGGGTGCTGAGTGATGGTCGGCAAAGGCCAGTGAGAAAAGGAAAGCGGCGATCAGCATAAGTGAGGTGGCTTGGAATCGGGTCGGATTGGCCGGTTTTTCTGGTTTCATGGTGGTGTGGTGTGACGTGATGGTTCGTGATCTCCGGATTTTTGCGGTGGCATGTAGCGTGCGAAGAATTCTCCTTCTTCGGGTGCCAGGTCATGCAACTCCGTACTAGAGGGTAACCGCATTTGCAAAAAAAACGTTTGTGGACTTTACCTGTTGCCTCCATTTCCTATCTTGGAGGAATGCCGCATCCACCCGGATGGATGCAAACCGGTGCCCGGAAAAATGTCCGGCTGACCGGCATTGAGGCAACTTCCACCCGGTGTCGGGGTAATTCCCGGCCGGCTATATGGATTTCAGCACTGGAGGCACCATGGAAAGGATATGCAGCAAGGGATTTCTTCTTTTTATCCTGATGATCACGACAATGCACGGAGTGCTAATGGCACAGATTGACCGTCAGAACGAACGCTATGTCACCCGCTCGGAGGTGATCGCCGCCAACGGCATGGTGGCCACCAGCCAGCCGCTGGCCGCACTGGTGGGGCTGGATATACTGCGGCAAGGCGGCAACGCCATCGATGCGGCCATTGCGGCGAACGCGGCTATGGGACTGATGGAGCCGACGGGCAACGGCATCGGCGGGGACCTGTTCGCGCTGGTGTGGCATGAGGAGTCGGGGCAGGTCTATGCGCTCAATGCCAGCGGACGCTCGCCGCTCGGGCTGTCGTATGAGCAGCTGCTGGCCGAGCTGGATGAGATGGGCGCCGACAGCATCCCGCCGTCGAGCCTGCTTTCGGTTTCGGTGCCGGGCGCGGTGGACGGATGGTTTGAAATGCACGACCGGTTCGGCGAGCTGGCTATGGACCGCATCCTCCAGCCCGCCATTGACTATGCCGAAGGGGGATTCCCCGTCTCGGAGATCATCGCAAGCGCCTGGCAGCGGAGCGCGCGCATCCTTTCCGGCCGGGCCGGAGCGTTCGTGGAGACGTTCACCATTGACGGACGCGGACCGGAAAAGGGCGAGATCTTCCGCAATCCGGACCTCGGAAACACGTACCGGCTGCTGGCCGAACAGGGAAAGGATGCGTTCTATCGCGGCGAAATTGCCCGCAAGATCGATGCGTTCATGCGCGAGCACGGCGGTTACCTGCGCCTGGAGGATTTCGAGCAGCACCGGTCCGAGTGGCACGAGCCGCTGGTGGCATCCTACCGCGGGTATGATGTCTACCAGATCGGGCAGAACAACCAGGGCACGGCGGTGCTGCAGATGCTCAACATCCTGGAGGGATTCGACCTGGCCTCGATGGGCTTCAACAGTCCGGAGGCGCTGCACCTGATGATCGAGGCCAAGAAGCTGGCTTACGAGGATCGCGCCAAGTATTACGCCGACCCCGATTTTGTGGACGGGCTCCCGTTCGAAACGCTCATCAGCAAGGAATACGCGGCGGAGCGCCGGGCGCTGATCGGCGAGCGCGCCCTGGAGCGGATTGCCAGTGGGGTCAAGGGGCTGCAGGACGGCGGCACCATCTATCTGACCACCGCAGACCGGCACGGCAATATGGTCTCGCTCATCCAGAGCAACTTCCGCGGCATGGGCACCGGGTTCGTAGTGCCGGGCACGGGATTCAGCTTCCAGAACCGCGGCGAGCTGTTTTCGCTTGACCCGGAGCATCCGAACGTCTACGAGCCCGGCAAGCGTCCCTTCCACACCATTATCCCCGGCTTTGTCACCCGGGATGGGCGCCCGTGGTTTTCGCTCGGAGTGATGGGCGGGGAATTCCAGCCGATCGGACACGTGCAGATCCTGGTCAATATCATCGATTTCGGCATGAACGTGCAGGAGGCGGGTGATGCGATCCGCTGGCTGCACACGCGTTCCACCGAGCCGACGGCGGCCTGGGGTGATTTTCTGGAGGATGGCGGACTGGTGCGGTTCGAGTCGCAGATCGACCCGGAAATCGCGGAGGCGCTGCGGGCCAAAGGGCACACCGTGGAGATCGGCGGCGGTTTCTACGGCCGCTACCAGGGCATTCTGTTCGACGAGGAGAAGGGCGTGTATTTCGGGGCGTCGGAGTCGCGCGCAGATGGACAGGCAGTGGGGTATTGATGAAAGAAGATCACTCCGGAAATACGCTGGGTCCGCTCTTTGAAACAAGCCTGCCGGACCATGAAAGGTATCCGATGAACCGGGGCGGAAGGGATGTGGTCTGGAACCTTGTGAAAAAAGATATCGCCGAATCCCGGAAATATCTGATAATAACCGGATATACTTCGCTGGAATATCTTGTGGAGAAACTTGGCGGTGGACTGGATGCGCGGGAATTTGTTGAGATCGTATTGGGGAATGAGCCGGTCCCGCCCCGGAACATTACCAGGCACATATCCGGTCCGATCGATATGAGACCGGGCACCCTGCCCGACGAGATCCGTGCTTACTGGCTGGAGCGGGGAATATCTGTCATGCTGAACAAACCGGTTTTAATGCTGATTGAAAAAATCAGATTCGGGAAGGTGGCTTTCTTCTACCGGTCAAACACCCATGCGAAGATCTACAAGGGAGATTTGCACGTGATGCTGGGTTCCAGCAATTTTACACGTCCCGGCATGCAGACACAGGGTGAGGCAAATGTCCGGAGGCCGTGGGAGGATGAAAGCTTTATAGAAATCAGCGAGATAGCGGATTATTTCAGGGAAAGCGCCACTATCTGGAATGGCTCCATGATTTCCCTGCTGGAGCAGCTGCTGAAAAATGTCAGCTGGCAGGAAGCGCTGGCAAGAGCCGTTGCATTGATAATCGAGGGTAAATGGGTTGAAAACTATCCGGGCGCATGGCTCAGTAACAGAGCGGCTAATTTGTGGCCGACCCAGAAGAAGTCCATAGCGCAGGCGCTGTACCTGCTGGAGAGGCAAGGAAGCGTGCTAATGGCCGACCCGACTGGCTCGGGAAAGACCCGAATGGGTGCCCGGCTGCTGGAAGCATTGTTGCATCGGCTTTGGGTGCAATCAGCGCAATACCGGGCCAACTATCAGATTATCTGTCCGCCGCTGGTGATAGACACCTGGAAACGGGAGCTTGGTCATCTGCAGCAATCCATGGCAGAGCCGGTTTCCCACGGCGTACTCAGCAATCCTGAAAATCAGAAATCCTCGGAAGTGCTGAGTAACATCCGCAACGCCCATATACTGCTGGT
>SKNT01000104.1 GCA_007120385.1 Balneolales bacterium | reverse complement strand
GCCTGCGATCAACTGCAAGGTACGCAACCGGGTTGGATCGGGGAAGTGTTTGCATCAGGAGGAAATTATGTTGTCAAATAGCGGATCGGTTGCCTTGAGGATCCACCCCCCGGCAAGCACATCGTCGCCCTCATAAGCTACCAGGGCCTGTCCCGGAGTAATGGCAGATCTTCCTTCCGGAAAACGCACCATGAACTCGTCGTCGCCTGTCTGAGTAAGAAACCCGGGTTCGCCGGTATCATTGTAGCGGATCGCGGCATTTACCGGCATCTCCTCTTCGGTGATGCGTTCGTACTTGCCCATCACAATTTTGCGGGCAACGGCGGTTGTGTTCACCAGTTCCGACTCCTCACCCACGGTGATGGTGTTGGTGTCCGGATCAATATGCGTCACATACACCGGCTTGCCCATGGCCAGATGGAGTCCACGCCGCTGGCCGATCGTATAGAACGGATATCCGCGGTGTTTGCCGATCACGTTGCCCTCGCGGTCCACGAAAAGACCTCCCTCCACTTTTTCCTGAAGTCCATCGACACGGTCTCGGAGAAAGCGGCGGTAGTCGTTGTCCGGCACGAAGCAGATCTCATAGGAGTCCTTCTTGCCGGCTACATTGAACAGACCGTAATCCTGGGCGAATTGCCGGATCTCCGATTTGCGGTAACGGCCCAGCGGAAAACGCGTACGGGCCAGGTGTTTCTGGTCCACACCCCACAGGGCATAGGACTGATCCTTGTTGATGTCCTTTCCGCGCGAGATCACATGGCGGCCGTTTTCCTCCCGGATATTGGCGTAGTGGCCGGTGGCGATGAAGTCACACCCCAGCTTGTCGGCGCGTTTGAGCAATGCAGCCCATTTGATATGGGTGTTGCAGAGCACGCACGGGTTTGGGGTTCGTCCCTGCAGGTACTCCTCTACAAAGCGTTCGATCACCCAGTCGCCGAACTCATCGCGGATATCCACGATGAAATGGTTGAATCCGAAACGGCCGGCCACCTCGCGTGCGTCGTTCATCGACTCCAGGGTGCAGCAACCGGTTTCCTTGTTGGATTTGCCGCCGCTTTGGGCGTAATCCCACGTTTTCATGGTGATGCCGACCACTTCGTAGCCCTGCTCGCTGAGCATAACGGCAGCTACCGAGGAATCCACGCCCCCGCTCATCGCTACCAATACGCGTCCATTGGAACTCATAACTGCTATATGATTATGTATACTGCCTGTAAAACGGGCGGAATCACCGGGGATCCTGCGCCCAATAAGCTGAATTTAGTAAAGATACTGCTTTTCTTTCTCTCACTAAACGTCGCACCGCCGGATTTAGTTTTTCAGCAGCACATCTCTGACAGCATCCAGATCGGCCTCGACCGGTATGGATTGTTTCCGTCCGGCAGCCGCCTCAAGGAGCTGCTCAGGTGTCTCAATCGCATCCGGCAGCAGCGATGATATGGTTTCGGGGAATTTGGCTGGATGGGCGGTTGCCAGAATCAGCCCCTGTTCATTTTCAGCTGTGTGCTGCCGGCTTCCCAGGTATCCGACCGCCGTGTGCGGATCCATCAGGTAACCGTACCGCTCCCATACCTCGACGATGGCCTGCCTGGTCTGCCGGTCGTCATACCATGCACCCTGGATGTCACTGGTCATGGCCTGGTGGTCGTGCCCGTACAGATCCAGCATCCGATCGAAGTTGCTCGGATTGCCCACATCCATGGCATTGGAAATGGACCGCAGAGAAGGTTTCGGGTGGAAGCGGCCCTGGCTCAGATAGTCGGGAACCACATGGTTGATATTGGTGGCGGCAATAAACCGACGCACCGGTAGTCCCATTCTGTGCGCCAGAAGCCCGGCCGTGAGGTTGCCGAAGTTGCCACTGGGTACGGAACACACAATCGGACGTGCAAAGCCTCCCCCGGCCGGCTCCTGCGTTCCTTCCGGCATCAGCCCGGTAACGGCATGGATGTAGTATGTCATCTGCGGCAGCAGCCGGGCGATATTGATGGAGTTTGCCGTTGTCAGCTGCCTGGCCTCCCTGATCCGGTTGTCGGCAAAGCAGGCCTTGACCAGGCGCTGGCAGTCGTCAAAGGTTCCGTCAACTTCCAGTGCGGTGATGTTGCCGCCCAGTGTCGTGAACTGCTTTTCCTGCAGCGGACTGACCTGTCCGGAAGGATAAAGCACGAAAACTTCCACTCCGGGCGCATTGTGGAATCCCCGGGCGACGGCAGCCCCGGTATCACCCGAAGTTGCGGTGACGATCGAGATAGTCTCCCCTTCCTTTCGGGCAAATACCGACATCATGGCCGCCATGGTTCGGGCGCCGAAATCCTTGAATGCCAGTGTGGGACCGTGAAAGAGCTCCAGAACATGCGTCCGCTCGTCCAGACTGACCACCGGAGCGTCAAAAGTAAATGCGCGTCTGGTAATTTCACTTCGCTCGGCTTCACTGAAATCGTCGGACAGCAGCAGGTCAAAAAGAATGCGCGCTTTATCACTGAGTGATCTGTTACGCATCGTCTGCCAGAAGGAAAGCGGCATTACCGGCAAAGTGGAAGGCATGTAAAGACCGCCATCCGGGGCCAGACCGCGCATGACGGCTGTCCGAAAGTCCGCTGTTTCTTCTTTGTTCCCGGTACTGTATAGTTTCATTATGACTTGTGGGATCTGTTTTCAGAAAAGCGGTTCAACGGGATTTTCATCTGGTTGCAGAATCCTGGGACCAATACTGTTCACGGGCGAGACATAGATGTCGCTTTCCAGCTGCAATTCCGAAAACGCCTGTTTCATGGCCAGACCAACCTCGCGCGCCTTTTCCATGGATGTACTCAGTGCAAAGACTGACGGACCGGAACCGGAGATGCTGCATCCCAGGGCGCCTGATGCAATGGCCGAACCTTTCACCCTGTCAAAGCCGGGAATGAGCAGCGAACGGACAGGTTCGAAGATGATATCATTCAGGGAACGGCTTATCAGGTCAAAATCGGATTTGGCAAGACCGGCAATGAGTCCGGCCAGGTTGCTCCACTGGATTACGGCATCGGCCAGTTTGATGTGCTTGCGAAGGATCCTGCGCGAGTCTTCGGTCCGCACCTCAATATGCGGATGCAGGATGGTGCAGAAGAGGTTTTCCGGATAATCGATGGAGATGACATCCAGCGGCTCGTAGCTGCGGATGAGGACGAAGCCGCCCAGAAGTGCAGGCGCCACGTTGTCGGCATGCGGTGACCCGCAGGCACTGGCCTCGGCCTTCATGGCGAAGGGCAGCATTTCCTCCTTTTTAAGCGGTCCGCCCAGGAGCTGGTTTGCCGCATACAGCGCGGCTACCGAACTGGCTGCACTTGACCCCAGGCCGCTGCCCAGCGGCATGTGCTTGTGAAGCAGTATGTCCACACCCCTGGATTCCCCAAGGTGTTCCAGAAGCGCCAGTACAGCCACACCTGCCGTGTTCTTGTCCGCATCCCGCGGCAACCGGCCACCGTCGCCCGTAATGCCGGTTATGCGCACCCCTTTTTCGTCGTTGAGTTCCGCCTCAACTATATCACCGGGCTGGTGAATGGCAAATCCCAGCGAATCAAATCCGCAGGCCACATTGGCAACTGTTGCCGGAGCAAAGACACGGATACGGTTCATGTCGGTAAGTAAGAATTAGTGGGACTTGTTTCTGTGCAACAGAGTCTAATGGATCGTTTTCACGATATCGGACAACACTCCGTTTGCCGTTACAACGGCGCCGGCGCCCGGACCTTTTATGACCAGCGGAATATCCGCGTATGCATCACTTGTGATGGTAAGCATGTTTTCCGAACCGCGCAGGGAATAGAGGGGGCTGTCCGGGCCAAGGGCTTTCAATCCGACGCGCAGGCCATCCTCATCCAATGAAGCCACGTACCGCAGCACCTTGCCATCCCTGTGTGCTTTCTGAAGCTTCTCTTTGAAAACCTGGTCCGAAGCTTGCATTTTGGAAAGAAATTCATCGATCGAAACATCGCCGCGAAGAGGTTCCGGCACCAGATTTTCCACCTCAACATCCTCAAGGGAGGCTTCCCTGCCGGTGAGACGGGCCAGGATCAGCAGTTTTCGGGCGGCATCCATGCCGTTCAGGTCGTCACGCGGATCCGGTTCGGTAAATCCGCTCTCCCGTGCACCCCTCACAAGTTCACTGAACGGCACACTTCCATCAAAAGAGTTGAACAAATAGCTGAGCGTACCGGAGAAAACCCCTTCAATTCGCAGGATTCTGTCACCGCTGGAAACCCTGTCGCTCACGGCCTGGATAAACGGCAAGCCAGCGCCAACGTTGGTTTCGTACAGGAAACGGGTATCATTATCCCGCGCCAGGTCTGCCAGTTTCCGGAACTGTTCCGGGCTTGCGGTATTGGCTTTCTTGTTTGGGGTGACCACGGCCACACCCTGCGACAGAAACTGCTCATACCAGCCCGGCAGGTCGTCACTTGCCGTGGCATCGACCAGTATGGTGTTGGGGGACTGGTTGTTCTTCACGAATTCATACAGAAATTGCAAGTCGGAATCACGTCCGGAGGCCTCCAGCTGGTCATTCCAGTCGCTGCCGGCAATGCCGTGTTCATCCAGCAGCATCTTGCGGTTGTTAAGAATGCCGTTGATGCGAAGATCCAGGTGGCGTTCGATTAAAAACCACTCCTTTTTCTCAAGGATATCCGAGATTAGCTGCCGGCCAATAAGACCGGTTCCGGCTATGTAGATGTGGGCCGTTTTGCGGGCACCGTAGAAGAAGGCATCATGGATTACGCGCAGAGCTTTCTGCTTGTCCGACCGCCGGATAACCGCCGAAATGTTCAGCTCCGACGAGCCCTGGGCAATGGCCGAAATGTTGATGCGGCTGCGTCCAAGCGCCTGGAAGACTTTCCCAGCAATGCCCGGAGTCTGGCGCATGTTCTCCCCGACAACGGCGATGATGCTCAGCTCATCCTCAATAATGATATCGGCTACGCGATGGGTTGCAATTTCGTGCTGCAGCTCCTTCTGCAGCAGGCGCTTTGCTTTGGATGTGTTCTTGGGCAGCACAGCCAGGCACACCGAGTGCTCCGAGGAGGCCTGTGTGATCAGGATGATGTTGATGCTGCCGGCGGCCAGGGCGCCGAAGATCCGCTGCGCTACACCGGCCATGCCCACCAGACCGCTTCCCTGAACACGGATCAGCGCCACGTGATCAATAGAGGATATCCCTTTTATGATGTATTCGGGTCCGCCCTCGAAATTGCCCACCAGTGTTCCGGGAAATTCGGGGTTCAGCGTGTTTTTGATGCGGATGGGTATGTTCCGGTTCATGGCCGGCTCTATGGTGGGCGGATGGATGACCTTGGCCCCGAAATGGGACAGCTCCATGGCCTCTTCATAGGAAAGCACATCCATGGTGAACGCCTCGCGTACCAGGCGGGGATCGGCGGTGAGCACACCATCCACATCCGTCCATATCTGCAGTTCATCGGCGTCCAGGGCGGCGGCAAAAATGGCGGCGGTGTAGTCGGAACCGCCCCGGCCGAGCGTGGTTGTCACTCCCTTCCCGGTGGCGGCAATGAAACCGGTAACGACCTGCAACCGGTCGCTGGACGCAAAATGGGCCTGGATGTTGGCAAGAGTCTTTTCCATTTCCACTTCGGCGCTGCCGAACTGGTCGTCGGTCACAATGACGCTGCGTGCATCCAGATAATCACAGGCGATCCCGAATTTCCGGAATGCGAGATGGATGATGTAATTGGACAGCCGCTCACCAAAACTGGTTATGAAATCGAGGCTTCGCGGGGTAAGTTCCTTCACCAGAAAAACACCCTGGAGGATATCTTCCAGGTCGTTGAGCATGAACTTCACGCTGGCGATGGCCTGGCTCTGTTCGGTTGTGGAAAGCAGTTTGCGAACGGCATCGATGTGCCGCTCCTCCAGCCGTCCCAGGTCATTGGTATAGGTGTCATCCCCTTTGCCTGCCCGTTCCGCCATGGATATAAGCTGGTCCGTGACCCCCTGGAATGCAGAAAAAACCACGGCCCGGCAGTGTTCTTTTTCCACTGCCTGATGGAACCAGGAAGCAATTTCCTGGATACGTTCGGGCGTCCCCACCGACGACCCGCCAAACTTGAATACCTTCATCTGTTTCTTGTCCAATTATGCATACAATAGTCAACTGCGACAGGAGGAGTTCCGCTCTGCCAGCAGGGTGTTCCAGTCCGCTCCCGAATTATTACGAAAAAACAACGGCATCCTGTGCAGGGCCGCATCCAACCGATAACACCAACACCGGGACAGGGAGCATGGAATCCGGGCAATCTTATGAGGGAAGAAGTTACAAATATTTGGCTCAAAAAAAAGTCCTGAGTGGCACATCTGGATGATGGAAACGGGCGGACAGGCCCTGCCGCTGCAACGCAAAATGGATTCAATAGTAAAGGTAGGGCTTCCAGCTTTCGTGGATGTTGCCGTAAAAGTCCCGAAGGTAGATGATATGGTTGGGGCGGAAGGGCTTGCCCAGAAGCGTCATGCCTGCCTCCCGGGGAGTGCGATTCCCCTTCCTGTGGTTGCAGTCGGTGCAGGCCGAAACCAGGTTTTCCCAGCTGTCGTCGCCGCCCCTGCTTTTGGGGATCACGTGGTCGATGGTGAGCTTGTCCCTTGAACCGCAGTAAAGGCAGCGGTTGCTGTCCCGTTTCAGGATATTCTTGCGTGAAAGAACAATGGTCTTGTAGGGTATGCGTGCGTATCTGCGGAGCCGGATGACCGTGGGATAGTCGAACTCCATGCGTATTGACCGGACCTTCTTGCTGGGAAGGTCATGCAGCATTTCCGCCTTCTCCAGTAGAAGAAGCAGCATGGACCTCCTGACGTCACATACACTCAGGGGCTGGTAGTCCTGATTCAGGACGAGCACATTACCGTTGAGTCTCATGGTTCTGCAGAATGGATTGTACTGGAACCGGTCTGTATGGCCGGATGATGCCCTCGATGCCTTCGGAAAGGGCTTCGTTGAACGAATACTCCTGATCCGTCTGACGCGCCGGATCAATTTGCTGGATGCGGACCTGTGCCGAGGCGTGCAGCAGCAGGCCGTTGCCCAGATAGAAACCGATGTGGGATATGGGCCGGTCCTTGTACCGGAAGAAGATGATGTCACCTGATTCGGCCTCATCCAGCCGGGTTCCTTTCTGTTCACTGAAACGGAACTGGTCGCCGCTGTCACGTGGCAGGGTGATATCGTGGAGCATGTGCACTGTTTGAATAAACCCCGAGCAGTCGATGCCCGCATCGGTGCGGCCTCCCCAAAGGTAGGAGACACCGAGGAAGGCATGAGCGGTGTCTGCCACAGTTTTTCTTTTTATGCGGACCGGTTCTGAAAGGTAGTTGAAATCTTCGCCGAACCACTCTACGCCACGGTAGGAAACAGGCAGAAAGGCGCCGCAGGGAACCTGCAGGTGATGCTTAGACCCGCCCTGCACGAGTATGCTGCGAAAGGGAAAGCGCCGGCGGTCGGGATGGGTCACCCAGTGATGGAAATCCGGTTCGGTGAGGCCTCTGATCTGGGTGGAGTTCACCCACCCTTCGTAGCTGTCGAAATGGGAAACGATACGGGTCCATACCCCATTCTGGGAGAGTATTTCCACGGTTTCTCCCAGCAGCAGCTGGTTAACCATCTCAGCCGTCTCGGACGGAGTCTCCCTGATCGGCACGATGCCGATGTTTGCAACTCCGTATCGCATTACTTCTTTCATCTGAATGTAACCGTCTGATAATGCCGGGACGATTGCTGCAATGACACGCTGCTGTCAACCGTCCGCTGGCCGCCGGTCAGGCGCGTTTTGACTGTCGCTGTTTAAGCGGTACATTTTTGTAAATATCGAAAAGCGGCATGTTTCATGCAACTTTACCTTGAAAAGCTTTTCAATTTGATAAAGCTTGTTTTTTATTCTCTCTTTTGAGAAGCTCTTGCTATATTTCGGGCAATCCTTCCATGCCGATCAATCTTTTTTTTACGATGTCACAAAAACAAGACAATTTCAGCTCCCCGTTTTACAAGGAACCGGGTCCGGTTCTTGACAAGGAATCCCCCTTTGAATCGATGATGGAGCGGTTCCGGTTTGCCGCAAAAATACTGGACCTCGAAGAGGGTATGTTCCAGTACCTGTCCAATCCTGTGAAATCGGTGACCGTATCCATACCCATCATCATGGATAACGGGAATATCCGTGTTTTTGAAGGACACCGTGTCATACATGACAACGTACTTGGTCCGTCAAAGGGAGGAATCCGCTATACCCCGAATGTTACCCTGGATGAGGTGAAGGCGCTGGCGGCATGGATGACCTGGAAGTGTGCCGTTGTGAACGTGCCGTTCGGTGGTGCCAAGGGAGCCATCCGGTGCAATCCAAAAGAACTTTCAAACCGCGAGCTGGAGCAGATAACCCGCCGCTATACGGCGGAAATGATCGAAGTGATCGGCCCGGACCGCGACATCCCGGCGCCGGACATGAATACCAATGAGCAGGTGATGGCCTGGATCATGGACACCTACAGCATGCATGCCCGGCGCACAGAGAATGCCGTGGTGACCGGCAAGCCGATCATTCTCGGCGGCTCCAAGGGGCGCAAGGAAGCCACCGGGCGGGGTGTGGTCACGGTGACTCTTGAAGCGCTCAACAAACTTGGAATCATGCCGAACAAGTGCCGCGTTGTGATCCAGGGTTTCGGCAATGTGGGCTCGGTTACGGCCAGGCTGCTGTACGAACGGGGTGCGCGTATTGTGGGAATCAGCGATGTTACGGGGGGGTATTATCATCCCGATGGAATTGATATTGACAGTGCGCTGCTTTATGTCCGTGAACACGACGGCTCGCTGGCCGGTTTTGACGGTACGAAAATGATCACCAACGAGGAACTGCTGGAGCTTGACTGCGATGTGCTTATACCTGCAGCGCTTCAGGACCAGATCAACCGGCACAACGCCCCCAACATCAAGGCCAAAGCCATTGTTGAAGGCGCCAACGGTCCCATCACCGCCAATGCCGATGCCATTCTTGATGAAATGGGGATACTGATCATCCCGGACATTCTGGCCAATGCCGGGGGTGTCACCGTATCCTATTTTGAATGGGTTCAGGACCGCCACGGATACTTCTGGACCGAGGACCGGGTCAACCGGCGTCTCAACCGGATGATGAGAGACGCTTTCCAGCTGCTTTACGAAGTCAAGGAAAAACACAATATCACATTACGACAGGCTGCCTATGTGTATGCCATCCAGAAGGTATCGGATACCCTTCGGATCCGTGGAATTTACGCATAGCGACAGCAGGCCATGGACAAGAATCTTGCATTGACACTGACTTCGGACCTCAACGAACTGGACAAGCTTGAGCAGTTTGTCCGGAAAATCACAGATATTGTACCGTGTGATGCCGACACGCAGCATAATATCCTGCTGGTGCTGACCGAAGCGGTATCCAATGCCATCATTCACGGCAACAAGGAGCATCCTGACAAATCCGTGGAAGTTGCGACGGTTCTCTCCCCGAACCGTATCCTTCTTACAGTCCGGGATGAGGGTGCCGGATTCAATCCGGAAAAAATTCCGAATCCGCTGGAAAATGGCAATCTCCTGAAATCGAGCGGCCGGGGTGTCTGGCTCATGCGGGAGTTTTCCGATGAGGTCCGATTTCATGACGACGGCAGGAAAGTTGAACTGGTATTCAACGTTTAGCCACCGGGTTGCGAGCCGGGTGCCGCCGGAGCGTATTTTCTGCACTTCTTAACCCGTTGCATACGCAGGGCCGAATCAACTTTCACCGACTTCCTGCATCCTCTCCAGGTTGTCCTGGACGCGCAGTGCCTTGATGACGTCAGAGAGGTCCCCTTTCATAATGGCATCCAGGTTATACAGGGTCAGGCCGATCCGGTGGTCGGTAAGCCGGCCCTGCGGGTAGTTGTATGTCCGGATCTTGGCGCTGCGGTCCCCGGTTGAAACCTGGCTTTTTCTTTCGGCTGCACGCTCGGTGCGTTTTTTCTCGTATTCGTGCTCATAAAGCCGGGACCGGAGCATGGCCATGGCCTTGTCCCGGTTCTTGTGCTGGGAACGCTCCTGCTGGCAGGTCACAACCACTCCGGAGGGAACATGACGGATGCGCACGGCCGAGTCGGTGGTGTTCACATGCTGACCGCCTGCACCGCTGGCCCGGTACGCCTCAAATTCCAGGTCCGCAGGGTTAATCTGGATATCCACATCTTCCGCTTCCGGCAGCACGGCAACGGTTGCCGCAGAGGTGTGCACCCTTCCCTGCGACTCGGTTTCAGGCACACGCTGAACCCGGTGCACCCCGCTCTCATACTTCATTTCCCCGAAAACGTCCACCCCTTCCAGCTTGAATACAATATCCTTGTAACCGCCTTTTTCGGATTCATGAAGATCCATAAGCTCCAGCTTCCACTTTCTGTCGTCGGCAAACCGGCGATACATTTCAAAAAGGTTGCCGGCGAAAATCGCCGCTTCGTCGCCGCCGGTGCCGGCACGGATTTCAACAATCGCGTTTTTTGAGTCTTCGGGATCCTTGGGGATGAGTTCCAACCGGATTTTTTCCTCCAGGGCCCCGGCCTTGTCGGTGAGCTCCTTGAGTTCTGCGCGGGCCATTTCCGTCAGTTCCGGATCCTCGTTCTGCTCCATGATCTCACGGTTTCCATCGATCTGCGACCGGATATCCTTCAGCGTGCGGTAATCTTCCACCAGGGACTTCAGGCTGCTGTGCTCTTTTGTGATTTTTGCCAGCTTCTCCGGCTGACTGTAAATATCCGGGTCGCTGAGGGCCACGCTCAGTTCTTCGAACCGGGACTGTAACTGGGCCAGTTTATTGTCAATATTCATGGATTGTAAAAGGGGTAATTCCGGGTATCCGTCAAATTACGGGGAAAGATTCCCAATTATTGCTGGATTTACTGTATTTTCCGTGGCGGGACCGGTCCGTCCGCCTGCTGTACGAAGAGTGTAAAATAGGCATTTATCAGCTTTATACCTGCATGGACAAGAATTTCACACTTCCTTTATCTGCCAATACTACTATTGGATTTCTGGGAGCCGGGCAGCTGGCCCGCATGTCTGCTGCCGTGGTGATGCGCCTCGGGATGAGGAGCGCGGTTTATTCCGGATCCGCCGAGGAACTGACATGCGAACCCGGACAGTTGCCGGACAAAGCCGCCCATTTCCAGCCGCTGGAATGGATGACACCGCTTCGTTTTTCCGGACGCTTCGATGACGAGGAGGCGCTGATCCGATTCGCCCGGCAGTGTGATGTGGTTACGCTGGAGAATGAATTCCTGGACGGGGAGCTGCTTTTGCGTGTCCGTGAGAAATCGGGCACCCCCATGTGGCCGGCGCCGGAGTCATTTCTTCAGCTGGAGTCAAAATGGCTGGAAAAGGAGACCTTTCGCAAGGCCGGCATACCGGTAACGCCTTACGGAAAGATAACCTCTGCCAGGGACCTTTTGAGTTTTGGAGAGGCACACGGATACCCGTTTGTGCTGAAATCATCCAAGGGCGGGTACGACGGTTACGGCAACCGGACGATACACAATCACAAAGACATTGCCGGGGCTTTTGCTTCTCTGGGAGGCGATGCCGGGCATGAGCTTATCGCCGAGGAGTTTGTTCCCTTCCACAAGGAACTGGCAGTACAGGTTGCCCGCAATCACACCGGAACAGTCGTGTACCCCTGTTGTGAAACCATCCAGCAGGGTCATATCTGCAAAACGGTGATAGCTCCGGCGCCGGTTGAGCAATTGATTGCCGAAGAAGCCAGAAGGCTGGCCCTGAAGGCGGTCGAGGCTGTTGACGGCATCGGCCTGTATGCATTCGAGTTCTTCCTGACGGATGACAGACGGCTGTACCTGAACGAGTCGGCGCCCCGTCCGCACAATTCGGGACATTATACCATTGAAGGATGTGTCACATCGCAGTTTGAAAACCATGTCAGGGCAGTGGCTGGACTGCCACTGGGACCTGCCGGCATGCGTGCTCCCGTTGCTGTAATGGAAAATCTGCTGGGTGTGCGCAATGGTCCGGCCGTTGCCGTGGTGCCTGAAGAGCTTTGGGGTTCCAATGAGACCCATCTCCACATTTACGGCAAGCAGACCAGCCGGATTGGAAGAAAAATGGGGCACCTTACGGTGCTGGGCGATGAGCTTGTAGAAACAGCTGCAAGGGCTGCGGACCTGGCTGCAAAGATAGTTCTCTGACCCGGCTGCAAAGAAAGTCCTCTGACCCGGCTGCAAGATGGGCAGGATTCTGGCTCCCGCAGCCAATGCAAATATGGATAAGTAAAAGGGAAAAATGGAAAAAAAAGAGCAATCAATTTCCTCAGCCAAGGTGGCTGTGATCATGGGCAGCGACTCTGACTGGCCCGTCATGAAAGCGGCTGCCGAGATATGCGGGCAGTTTGGCGCAGTAGTTGAAAAAGCGGTGGTATCGGCGCACCGGACCCCGGTCTACATGGCCGAATTCGCCACCGAAGCCCGGAAGAACGGATTTGGCGTAATCATTGCCGGTGCCGGAGGCGCGGCTCATTTGCCGGGCATGGTTGCCGCGCACACAACGCTGCCGGTCATCGGTGTTCCGGTGTCCACCAGGCACCTCAAAGGCATGGACAGCCTCCTGTCCATTGTCCAGATGCCCCGTGGTGTTCCAGTGGCCACGGTGGCCATTGACAATGCCATGAACGCCGGCCTGCTGGCACTGCAGATCCTGGCCGTCCACGACCGGGAGCTGGCCCGCAAGCTTGACACCTGGCGCGATGAGCAAAGGGATTCTTCCCTGCGGAAAAGCGACCTGCTGAAGTAGGCAAAGCAGGAAACCACGCTGCAAGCCGGACCATCCGGCGAAAACGGAGACTGGTGCGCCGCTCAGGAGAACACCGATTTCACCCGCTCAAAAAGGTTCTCCTTGATCTCCTTGCTGTGGGCCGGATTGAAGTTTTTAGATTCGCTCAGTGCTGATATGTGCTTCTTCTCCTCCTCTGACAGCTTCGTGGGGATGAAGACATTGACGCGCACGTACTGGTCGCCGTGCTTGTGCGTATTCAGCCCTTTGATCCCTTTCTCTTTCATCCGCAGCATCTTGCCGGGCTGTGTTCCCGGATCAACCTTGATGCGGGCCCTGCCCTTGAGCGTTGGCACTTCCGTGGTGACTCCCATCACCGCCTCCGGTATGCTGATGTTCAGATCAAAGTAGATGTCGTCACCATCGCGACGGAAGTGTTCGTGTTCTTTTTCCTCTATGAGAACAATCAGTGTTCCGGGTTCGCCGCCGCGGATTCCGGCGTGACCCTGTCCCCTCAGACTGATATAATTGCCTTTGCTTACACCACTGGGTATCTGGATCTTGACGGTCTCTTCGCCTTTCACCCGTCCGTTGCCATGGCATTTGCGGCACTTGTTGCGAATGGTTCGCCCTTCGCCGTGACAGGTGGGGCACGGCTGTACATTGACAAACTGGCCGAACATGGTGCGTGTCACCTGACGGACTTCTCCCACGCCGTTGCAGGTATCACAAGTCATGAAATCATCTTCCGAATCGGCGCCGGTTCCATTGCATTCATCACAGGCGATGTTCTTCTTCACCTTGAGCTCCCGTTCCGTACCAAATGCGATCTCTTCCAGTGTCAGATGCAGCCGGATTTTCATGTCCTCACCGGGCTGACCGGTACCGTTCCTGCGCCTGCTGCGCCCCTGTGCGCCACCCATGCCGCCAAAGATATCCCCGCCGAAAATATCACTGAAGCGGCTGAAAATATCCTCAAAACTGACATCCTGGAAGTCGGCTCCGAATCCGCCGGCGCCGCGGAGTCCGTCATGTCCGAACTGGTCGTAACGGGCCCGTTTATCGGGATCCTTGAGTACATCAAAGGCTTCGGCAGCCTCCTTGAATTTTTTTTCCGCATCGGGATCGTCGGCGTTGCGGTCGGGATGATATTGCATCGCCATTTTTCGGTAGGCTCTTTTAAGCTCCGCTTCACCAACGTCCCTGCCTACTCCTAAAACTTCGTAGTAATCTCTTTTTGCCATTTTCTGGTTATTGACTGACTATTACCTTTGCGTGCCTGATGACCCTGTCGCCGATCTTGTAGCCCGGTTCCAGGATTTGAAGCACGGTATTGCTTTCTGTGGATTCGTCCGGCGCCGGCTGGATCAGCATGGCATCGTGCCTTTCCACGTCAAAGGGGATTCCCGTCTCTTCAATGGCTTCCACGCCATAGTCCTGAAGCACACGTTCAAAATTGGAAAGGACAAGCCTGAGCCCTTCCACAAACCCTTTCTCCACGTTCTTGCCCTCCGAGGCCTCCACACTGCGCTTGAGATCCTCGCGGATCGGAAGGAAACGGGATACGGCATCGGCACGGGCTTCTTCAAACAACTGAAGTTTCTCTTTCTGCGTTCTCCGCTTCAGGTTTTCAAATTCTGCCGCCTTGCGCAGCATGCTGTCCCGGGTGCGGGCAAGCTCTTCTCCGAGCCGGGCTATCTCCTTCTCCGGATCCACGAGCTGATCTTTCCGCGCGACGGCAGGCTCCGGTGAGGTCCGTTCCGATGCAGTCTGCCCACGTGAAGACTGCTCCGGTGCATGTTGTTCCGATGCGGTGTGCTCCGGTACACCGTGTGCCGACGCGTCATTTCCCGATGTCCGCTCATCGGCACCTTTGCCATTCACATTATCATCACGATCATCACGATGCATTTTTGATTCGGCACCGTCTGAAGTGGTATCTGTGTCCTTTCTTTTTTTGTCAACAGGTTTCATGTTGCTACTATCAAATTGTTTATTCACTATTTCGTTTTTTCTTATCTCGCAACGGCCATCCCGCTTCTGATAGTATCAATTTTTCAGTCACGATACGGACGATGGCCGGGCATTTCACTCATAAAACAGTCGGTATTGGCTGTCGCCGGCCGGTCGATCCTGTCTCCGGAACGGCAGCATTTCATGTGTTTAAAACTTTGGATTCATAGGTCAGATAGAATGTCCATGACGCTTTTAATCATGCTCCTGTGTGACCGGGCGACGGTCATGGACATTTCATGTGTGCTGCCATGTTCCAGATGCCAAACCGGGGTTTGCCTGTATCGGTCAACCCGGATTGAACTGGTTGAAACGGTTGGCCAGCTGTTCCACAAGCGCCACCATCCTGCTGTAATTCATGCGCGTAGGCCCAACAAGGCCGATTGTTCCTTTTATGCCACCATAGTGGTAATTGGCCGATACAACGCTGCACTGCTCCACCTGCTGGATTTTGTTCTCCTTGCCGATTCGGATCTGCACATCCCGGTCGCCAGCTTGCTCCTGGTTTTCATCGAACAGGTGTATGATCATATCCTCGTTCTCCAGCATTTCAACAATACCCTTGTAACTGCTCAGGTCGCTGAATTCGGGTTGCAGCGCCATGTACTCCACGCCTCCGAAATGAAACTTGCGGAGCTGGCGGTCGTCGAAAATGGTGTCGGCACTGTCGAGAAACACGCGAATGAGTCCGGCCGGGTCGTCTCCTTCAAAGCCGGCCAGCATCTCATCGATTTTCCTGGTGATCTCGCTGAGCTTGTACCCGTGCAGGCGCTCATTGAGGAAGCGTGCAACCCGCTCCATTTCACGCGGACTGATCCCAGTCTGCACTTCCACAGTCAGGGTTTTTACGATGCCGCTTTCAATGGTAAGCACAACCAGGATCCGGTTGGAGCTTATGGAAAGGAGCTCGATCTTCCGGAACACACCGTGCGCCAGTTTGGGGGCGATCACAACGGCCAGCAGATTGGAGAGCCGGGCCAGGATGCGGGCCGCGGAATGCACCGCCTCGTCCACATCCGTCGATAGATAATTCCGTATGGAATCCAGGATCTGGCGTTCCTCCCTGCTGAGCACCGATACCTGCATCAGGGAATTCACATAGTGCCGGTACCCGTCCTCCGTGGGTATGCGTCCCGAAGAGGTATGGGGATGATCCAGCAGCCCCTTGCTTTCCAGGCTGTTCATGGCATTGCGCACCGTGGCGGAACTTATGTTCAGCCGGTACCGCTCAACCAGTGTCTTGGAGGCGACCGGACTGGCCGTCACAATGAAATTCTGGATGATATACCTGAGTACCTCCTGCTCACGATGTGTCAGTTCGGAAAACCCGGATAATCTCATTTCTTTATTTGATTTTGGAAACTTTTATAACTAAGCAAGTTAGTAAATTTTCACGTTAAATGAAATGCGCGCAGCGTTGTTGGGAGCACGGCATCATGCCTCATTGAAAATCTCGATCATGTTGCCGTCCGGATCGGATATGAACACGAAACGACCGTTTTTCCGGTTGGATGGTCCGCTCAGAATCGTAACCTCCTGCTCACGGAAGAATGTGGCCAGTTCATCCACCTGTCCGGGTGTATCCACAAAGAACCCGAAATGATCCACCCGGTAATCTTTCGAAGTTTTTTCATACTCGGTTTCAGCTTCGACGAGCACCAGCGAATCCTTGCCGATGCGATAGACGGTCATGCTGCGCCCCATTTTTTTTTCGATTTCGAATCCAAGTATGTCACTGTAAAACTGCTCGGCTTTTTCAATATTGTTTACCCGAAGGGTGATGTGATTGAGTCCTTTGAACTTGAACTTGCTCATATGATAATGTTTTTATTACGGTGGATGATTGTATTGCCTGCCCGGATGCAACGCGCGGCCGGCCGGCAACTGCTTCATCGCACGGCTGCGGTGCAACCCATTCCGGCGATGCGATGATAGCTTAACAGCGGGCAGGCAAGCGATTGTGCATTCGCGCCTAATATAACGCAATTTTATTTATTTCAGTTTAGTCATACCTTTGGTAACATCCGGCACCGGACATGCAGGCCGGCGGTGCGACAGCTCCCTGGCTGCGCCTGGTTGTTCTCGTCCGGACCATCCGGATCCCGGGACCATGTCCCGGTCCATTCTGTTCAAGAAAAATTCATTTTCATTGGGAACTCTCTACCTCGTGGCAACACCTGTCGGCAATCTGGCCGATTTTTCGAAGCGGTCGGCCGATACGCTCCGGTCGGTGGATGCCATTGCCTGCGAGGACACCCGCACATCCTCCCGGCTTCTCAAGCACTACGGTATTGAAACGCCGATGATCCCTTTTCACCAGCACAACGAGCACCGCAAGGTTGCCATGCTGATGGAACGGCTCGACAGCGGACAGAGTATCGCGCTCATCAGTGATGCCGGCACGCCCGGCGTCTCCGATCCGGGCTTCCTGGCGGCCAGGGAAGCGCACAAAAAGGGACACACCGTATGTGCGATACCCGGCGCCTCCGCCGTCCTGGTGGCGCTGACGGCAAGCGGCCTTCCCTGCGACCGGTTTCTCTTCGAGGGATTTCTGCCGGTCAAGAAAGGCCGGGCCGGGCGGCTTGACGAGATTGCGCAGCAGGAAATGACCGTCATTCTGTTTGAAAGCGTTCACCGCATCAGGCGACTGATGGATGAGCTCTCTGACCGCTGCGACAACAACCGGATGATTGCCGTCTGCCGGGAACTCACCAAACAATTCGAGGAGATCATCCGGGGCCCGCTGGAAGAAGTCCGTGAGCGTGTTGCCGGTCACCCCAATCTGAAGGGTGAGTTTGTCGTTATACTCGCTGGAAAAAACTACGCGGAATAGATGCACTATCTAATTGACTTCTGGAATAAAAAGTGGCTTGTGAGCCTGGCGGCCGGATTGCTGCTGGGATTGAGCTTTTCTCCGTTCCCCTTTCCCTTCGGGCTGCTCGTCATACCGGCATTCCTGTGCCTCTTCCGTCTCACCGACCTGACCGCATCGGCCCGTGAGATGGCCTATGTTTCCTATGCCGGACTGCTGCTCTGGAACCTCATTTCCACCTACTGGCTGATGTTTGCCACGGTGGCCGGCGGCGTAGCGGCCATTCTGGCCAATGCCGCCATCATGACCCTGCCATTGATGGTCTTCTGGCATATGCATCACCGGTCCATCCCCCTGTGGCTGACCTCCCTTCTGGTGCCCGCCGTCTGGCTGACCTACGAATTCCTCCATTTCCGCTGGGATCTCTCGTGGCCCTGGCTGAGTCTGGGCAACACTTTTGCCACGGCCCCCTGGCTGGTGCAATGGATATCCGTCACCGGCATGCTCGGGATCACGTTCTGGGTGGTGCTTTGCGCCTGGCTGCTATACCAAAGCGCCCCGAGGACTCCGCTCCTCCTGGTATTCCTGGTGCCGATGGCCGGCTCACTGCTTATATATGCGGTCCATCATCCCGAACCGGTGGATCATATCGAGGTTGCCATCATGCAGCCCAACTACGACTCCTATCTTCACCTTTCGGGCTATCCGGATGCCATCACTCCGCTCGAGGAACTGCTGGATCTGACGGACCAGGTCATCACCCCGCAGACCCGGGCTGTTTTCTGGCCCGAAAACTCCATCAAGGCGCTGATCGTGCAAGGCTATCCGGGACAGGCCGACCGGCTCATCCACCAGTATGTTCAACAATGGGAGATCCCGCTCATTGCCGGCTCCTCCTTCCTGCGCCGCTACGAATCCGGCTCCGAGCCGCCTGTCATCCGGGGACACTACGGAGGAAAACCGTTCAACATCTACAATTCCGCCCTTGGTTTCCATCCTGACGGCGACATGGATTTTTACAAAAAGGCCAAACTGGTGCCCCTGGTCGAACGCTTTCCGTTCGCACACACTTTCAGCCGCCTGGACCGTTTCGGCTGGATCGACTGGAGCGAGCTGGCCATGTTCGGCAAGGGCCGCCGGACCGACATGTTCGATGTGGACGGGCTTGCGGTCCCTGCGCTCATCTGCTACGATTCGGTCTACCCCGACTGGGTGCGGCGTTTCGTAAAAAAAGATGCCGCATTCATTGTCGTCATCACCAACGACGGCTGGTGGGGCAACACCAGCGGCCACATCCAGCACTATGAATTTGCCCGCCTGCGTGCCGTGGAAACCGGGCGAACCGTCCTCAGGAGCGCAAACAACGGCCTTTCGGGTGTTATCCTTGCTAACGGGGACGTCGCCGTGAAGACCACGTACTGGACCCGCGATCAGTTCACCTACAGCGTACCCGTTTACGAACATACCACCTTTTATGTGCGGCATGGAGACTTGATCGGGTGGATATGTCTCCTGCTTGCCGCCGCGTC
>SKNT01000156.1 GCA_007120385.1 Balneolales bacterium | reverse complement strand
GCGCTGGCAAAACTGGTGGAAGTGGTCTCGGGCAAGTCCTTTGCCGAATTTGTTGAGAGCGAGTTGCTGGAACCGCTGGGAATGACATCCACCCACTTTCATGACGACCGGACAAGGGTGATACCAAACCGGGTGATCAGCTATACCCCGATAAGCACCAGCCAGACTGACGCGGACGATGAGGGCGAGCAGGGCAGCGAATATTCCATGGAACTTCCAGCTTTCAGGCAGACCTACCTTTCCAATTTCCAGGGAGTGGGTCCGGGCGGTCTCTATTCTACCTTGAAAGATTGGAAACTATGGGAATCATTCTGGTTGGAAACCAACGATTTACCAGATGAGTTCGAAGAGCTTCGAACCATGATGACCCGCCGGGAGGTGGTCCGTGGCGACACCCTTAAGTATGCATTGGGACTGGATGTGGAGGTATGGCAGGGAGTGCGGATGGAGGGGCATTCGGGCAGTTTCATGGGCTTCAAAACGGATGTGCGCCGGTTCCCGGAGCACGGTGTGGCACTGCTTACTCTGTGCAACCGCGAGGACGTGAATCCCGGCAGGATGAACCGGCAGATGGCAAAAATTCTGCTGAAAGAAGTTTTTGAGGCGTTTCTGATGCCGTACGAGGGTACATACCGCAATGAAGAGCTGCAGATTGACTACAAACTGACGGTGGAGGATGGCTCGCTTCGGCTCCATCGCCGCCTTTCGCCGCGAGGCACCATGAATGAGGAGGAACGCGACAAATGGAGGGCCGGGTCGTGGGATTTCGTTTTCCAGCGCGATGAATATGATTATATTACAGGTTTTGTGGTATCAACCGGCCGGGCCAGGGAAGTGGAGTTCATCCGCAAAAACCCGTAAACCGAAAAGCAGCCGGTATTTATCAAACTAAAGATTTTCATAACAGAACGTTTTATTTACTCAGCCATGTCACAATACAAGCAAGTGCTTATCCTCATCGCCATCACCCTTCTGCTGGCGCTGATCACCAATATTCTGATCAGGGTTCTCTGACTCTTCGGGCCAATCCGTAGTTGCGGTATGCGGGACCGGCATGGCCGATAAACGGAATAACCAGCAATTACTAACACACGTTCAAGGATCTATGGAAAAGACATCGAGGCAGCAGTTTGAATTCAAGGCCGAAATGAAGCAGCTGCTTCATCTGATTGTTAATTCCCTCTACACCAATCCCGAAGTATTCCTGCGCGAACTGGTTTCGAATGCATCGGACGCACTCAACAAGGTGCGGTTCCTGCAGGTGACCGGGGAAAAAGTACAGTCACCCAAGCTCCCCCTGCACATAAAAATTGAGGTGGATGAAAAGGAGCAGACATTTTCCATCGAGGATACGGGCATCGGCATGACGTTCGACGACCTGACCGGGCGGCTCGGAACGGTTGCCAGCTCGGGAACCATGGAGTTTCTCCAGCAACTTAAAGATGGGAAAAACCGTCTGGACGGAAACATGATCGGACAGTTTGGCGTGGGCTTCTATTCCGCGTTCATGGTAGCCGACCAGATCACGGTGGAAACCCGCCATGCCAATGCGGATGAAACTGCGTGGATTTGGGTGTCCGACGGCAAGGGCACTTATGAAATCGAGGAAAGCAGCCGCACCGAACGAGGGACCCGCATCTCCTTCCGCCTCAAGGATGATCACAAGGAGTTCGCCCGTGCGGAGCGCATCAGGCAGCTCATCCGCAAATACTCCAACTTTGTGGATTTCTCCATTGAGGTGAATGGGGAGGAAGTCAATTCGCGCGGCGCCGTCTGGCACAAGAATAAGAAAGATGTCACCGATGAAGAGCGCAACGAGTTCTACAAGTTCATCAGCAATGATTTCCAGGAGCCGCTTGATCACCTCCATCTGGCAATGGAGGGGCGCATCAACTTCAAGGCGCTGATCTTTGTCCCGAAGAAAGCAAAACCCGATTTTTTCCGGGTTGAAAACCTGAAATCCCTGCAGCTCTATTCCAACCGAGTTTTTGTGCAGGAGAGTTGCGAGGCGCTGCTGCCGGAGTACCTGCGGTTTGTGGAGGGGGTGGTGGACAGCGAGGATCTGCCGCTGAACGTTTCCCGTGAAGTCACCCAGCACTCCCCGGTCATGGCCAGGATCCGCGAGGTGCTCGTCAACAAGATTATCGGAATGATTGAATACTGGGCCGAAAGTGAGCCTGAGAAATTCCACACGTTTTATGAGGAGTTCGGGCCGCTGTTCAAATCCGGGCTGAACTCCGATTTCGCCAACCGAGACCGCATCATCGAACTGTTGCGTTTCCAAAGCACACAAACTGTGGATGAACTGGTTTCCCTCAAAGCATACGTCGAACGCATGCCGGAATCACAGAAAGCGATCTATTACCTGTCCGGGGACAGTCTGGAGGAGTTGAAGCGCGATCCCAAGCTGGAGTACTTCCGTAAAAAGAACATCGAAGTGCTGCTTCTGGCCGATCCGGTGGATGCCTTTGTGGTGCCGGGCATCGGTTCCTACAAGGAGAAGCCGCTGAAAAGTATCGAAAAAGCCGACCTGGACCTTGAGGATGATCCCGAGGAGGAGAAGGAGTCCGGGCGTGTTTCCGGGGAGGCGCTCGACCGTCTGCTTGCTGTTTTCAGGGAGGAGGCTGGTGGCCGGCTCGAAGACGTGGTTGCATCAAAACGCCTGGTGGATTCCGCGGTTACGCTCACCATTGGCAAGGAAGGTCTGGACAGTCATCTCGAACGCATGATGAAGATGATGGATCAGGATACAGGTCCTTCCAGGCGTGTGCTTGAGGTCAATCCGTCGCATCCGGTCATCCGCAATATGAGCCGTCTGCAGAATGCTGGAAGTGATGAGACGGTCCGTCTGATGGCGCGCCAGCTGTACGACGGCGCCCGCCTCTTGCAGGGGGAGCTGGAGTCGCCCGGCGAATTCGTTGCCCGGATGACCCGTGTCATGGAACTGGCTACGAAGTGACGGTGGGTTTCCGTCTCGCCGGTATAATTCACCGCTGGAATCCAGATTGTGAAATCCGGTTGAAATATGTGATATTATATGAACCGGATTCGGAAATGCGTAAATTCAGAAATAACATCGAGGTAGTTGGCGTACGTAATAGCTTGCATGGCAATGGATTCGAGTGATTATCGACATCTTATAGATGAAGCAACTTTCGGGTTTGTGTACCACAAACTGGTCCATGATTCGAAGGGATCGGTGGTCGATTATCACATTATGGATGTCAACCGGGCGTTTGAGGAGCTTGCGGGCCTGAAGAGAGAAGATATTGTAGGAAGAAACGTCACGGAAGTGTTTCCGGAATCACGCCTGTCTGACTGGGATTATCACTCCTACTTCGAGGAGGCCGCATCCACCGGAAGAAAAAAAGAGCTTGAATTTCACTCACGTATCCTTAAGCGCTGGCTCCGGATGGAAATCCAGAGTCCAAAAAAAGGATATCTGTCCGCATTCCTGTTCGATATTACGAAAGAAAAACTGGTTGCAGAAACATCCCGCAGTTTCCTTGAGCAGAATATAGGAGAGCCGGATTACGGGCGGGTGACCGAGACTCTGGCAGAGATAACGGGCGCCAGCTGTGTGATGCTGAACATCATCGATACGGATGAAAGCAATTTTTCGGTTGTGACCTCCTGCGGCGCCGACAAGGAGTTTGAAAAAGCCGCCCAGACCCTGGGGTTTGATGTCCGGAAGCAAAAATGGCCTCAGGATCGGGAAATAATGGACGAGCTGCTCAAGAAGGGAATCCTCAGACTCTCCGTGGAAGAACATCTGAGCGGGAGGGGGTTGAGTGACATACAGCTGAAAACACTTCTGAATCTGTTCAAGCCCGGAGAGATCGTCCTGGCGGGTATAATGCGGGATGACCGGATGCTGGGCCATTTCACCATCATCATGCCCGAAAACCAGGAACTTGGCAGCAGCACTCTGGTTGATATCTTCACCAGGCAGGTAGGCCTGATGCTGGATCGCAATATGGCAGAGGACAAGCTTCAGCATCAGTCTCATCTGCAGGAAATTCTGATGAAGATCGCAACCAAATACATCAACGTGCCGCTGGGCGAAATTGAGAAGACGATACGCCAGTCGCTGGTGGAGCTGGCCTCCTTCGCCCGTGCCGACAGGGTCTACATCTTTGAGTACGACTGGGACAGGCAGTTTTGCCGGAACACGCATGAATGGTGCGCCGAGGGGGTAGTGCCGCAGATCAATCAGCTGCAAAGAGTTCCGTTTGAGCTGATGATGCCCCTGATCGAGGTGCACAAAACCGGCCATCCGCTTGATATTCCGATGGTTTCCGAACTTCCCGACGATAGTTTTTTTCGAGACCATCTGATGGCGCAGGAAATCAAGAGTCTTATCACGCTGCCTTTGATGAAGGGGAAGAAATGCATAGGTTTTGTCGGTTTCGATTCCGTTTGGGAGCAATACACCTATACGGAAAAAGAAAAGGACCTGCTGAAGCTTTTTGCGGATATGCTGGTCAACATGAAAAAACGATCGGAGCTTGAAAACCAGCTGATCATAGAAAAAGAGAAGGCACAGGCCGCCAACAAGACCAAGAGCGAGTTTCTGGCCAACATGAGCCACGAATTGCGGACACCGCTCAACGGCATCATCGGATTCACGGATCTGCTGGAAGCCACACCCATGAACAACATCCAGAAGATGTACCTTGAGAATGTGAGCATCTCCGCCAATGTGCTCATGGGTATCATCAATGACATCCTCGACTTCTCCCGGATCGAGGCCGGCCGCATGGAATTGCATCCTGTTAAAACCGATGTCATTTCACTGGTGGAGCAGACCATGGCCATCATGGAATTCCAGGCCGCCAAGAAGGGTCTGCGGATCTTTTATGAGATTCAGCCGGATTATCCGCAATATGCCGAAGTGGATCCCGTACGGCTCAAGCAGGTACTCATGAATCTGCTCAATAATGCGGTCAAGTTTACCGAGGAAGGAGAAGTGGAGCTCACGGCAGGCTTTGAGGCAATCGACAACCAAAATGGGAAACTCTATTTCCATGTAAGGGATACCGGAATCGGAATTACGGAGGAGCAGCGATCCAAGCTGTTTCAGGCCTTTTCACAGGTCGACTCCTCCATCAGCCGGCGTTTTGGCGGAACCGGGCTGGGCCTGATTATCTCAAGCCAGCTGGTAGAACAGATGGGTGGATCACTGGGCATGGAAAGTTCCTTTGGTGTTGGATCCACCTTCTTTTTCTGGATTCCCGCCCCTTACGAGTCTGAGGAGATGCCTTTAAGTGACTCTCCTGGAAGCACTCCCAAACGCGGCGAGGAACCAATCTGAGCGTTGCCGGTTATCCGCAGGGAACTACCAAACATTGTTCGTAAAGAAAAAAAACGTATCTTAAGTGCCGGGTTTTTTGTTCGCATATCGCATTGCGGGACAGAAGTACCGGAATTATAATACAGGAGCAGTTCAGATTGTTATGTGCAGTAAATGAATGCTCTAACCTCCGTGGGGTTTATCATTTGTGTTGCGAAATCAGATTGCTGATTCAGGTGAATTATTGCATTCTGAAGGATACACTCCCACCTTACGGCTACAATCACCTTCAAGCGGATATATGGATTCCCGTATCATAGCTTCCAATCTGGCAGATCTTTACAAAAAGGCGGCGGACAAGTATGAGTCCCTTCCGGCCTTTGCCACAAGAAAAACCGCGCTTGAATGGGAGCACGTGACATTCCGCGAGCTCTACGAGCGCGGCCGGGAACTTTCTGCCGGACTGATTGAGCTTGGGGTGGAAGCCCGTGAACATGTCGGGTTGTTCAGCGACAACCGTTACGAGTGGATGCTGGCCGATTACGGGATACAGATGAGTGGTGCCGTCAACACGCCCCGGGGCGCCGATGTGACCGACGATGAACTCATATATATCATCAACCACGCGCGAATCCGTGTGGCATTTGTTGAAAACGATGCCCTGCAGAAAAAGATCGCGCGCCTGCGTCCCGAGCTTCCCGAGCTTCAGGAAATCATACTTATGAGCCCGAAGTCCGAGCCGCTGAAAGGAGTGAGCGCCATGCAGGAAGTGATGGCCATCGGAGCGCTTCAGCTCGAAAAAGGCGACAAGCGTGTGGATGAGCGCATGGAGGGGATCCGTCCGGATGATCTTTTCACCCTGATCTATACCTCCGGAACTACAGGCAAGCCCAAGGGCGTCATGCTCACCCATTCCAACATGATGTCCCAGATGTCTGTGATCCCCATTGAGCTGCAATGCACGGACCGTGTCCTCTCCATCCTCCCGATCTGGCATATATTTGAGCGGGTGTTCGAGGTGTACACGATCAGCTGCGGTGCATGCAACTACTACACCAGCATCCGCACGCTCGGCGAAGATCTTCAGAATGTGGAGCCAACGTTCATGGGTTCCGCCCCGCGGCTGTGGGAGAGTTTGCACCAACGCATCCTGGATAATGTCCGCGCAGCACATCCGGTACGGCGCGCGCTGTTCCATATCGCCTATTTCCTGGGGCATTACTATCAGGAATCCATATTCTATCTCACCGACAACGATCTGCAGCTCAAGCCGCAATCCCAGATAAAACGCACCATCTTCAAGGCGGGGCATCTGATCCGGCTGCTGATCCTGGTTCCCTGGTACGGATTCTTCAATGCGGCAGTGCTGGAAAGCGTGCGCAAAAGCGCCGGCGGATCCATAAAGGCCACTGTTTCCGGTGGAGGCGCCCTTCCCATTGAGATCGATAAATTTTTCAACTATATAGGCATTCCGGTACTGGAAGGATACGGGATGACCGAAACCTGCCCGGTTATTGCCGTGCGTACCGAAGACCGGCTGGTCAACGGCACAGTGGGCCCGCCCGTACCCGACACCGAGGTGCGCATCGTGGATTTAGAGACCGAAGAGGTGCTTTTCCCCAACAAGAAATATCCGAATGAGGGACGTGGCAAGCGCGGTGAGATCTGGGTGCGCGGACCGCAGGTCATGAAGGGCTACTACCGTGAGCCGGAAATCACCAAAACCGTGTTGCGCGAGGGCGGCTGGCTGCGGACCGGCGACCTTGGCATGATGACGTTCAACGACTCGCTGAAGATTCTGGGCCGTAGCAAATCCACCATTGTGCTATCGAATGGCGAGAACCTGGAGCCCGAGCCGATCGAAATGCAGCTGCGCCAGAGCCGGTACATCGAGCAGTGCATGGTTGTGGGGCAGGACCAGAAATATGTAGGTGCGCTGATCGTGCCCCGGATTGATGCCTTTTCGGAAGAGGGGATCAAGGCCGATTCGCTGAAAGAACTCTCGGATCATCCCAAAGTGAACAAGATCATCCGGGAAGAGATAAGGACGATGATGGTTCGTACCGGAGGCTTCAAGCGCTTTGAACAGGTGCGCGAATTTCGCCTTCTGCCAAAGCCCTTCAAGGTGGGGGACGAGGTGACCAATCTCTTCAAGCTCAAGCGTCACGTCATCGAGAAAAAGTATGAGAAGACCATACAGGAGATGTTCTCTGCCAAGGAATTAAAAATGTAAACCGGTTTTAGGGCCATTCGCAAAATTTCTGATTATGGAATTTGACACCCAATTACTTTATGCGATCGACGAAGCCCTGCTGGGCATCATGATCCTGATCATCATGTTCGGGATGGGAGCCAGTCTCACCACCGACGATTTCAAGGCGGTGGCGCGCCGCTCGCGAGGTGTGCTTATCGGCTTCATGTCACAGTTCGGGGCGATGCCGCTGGTTGCGCTCGGGTTGGCCATCATTCTGGACCTGGATCCGGCTTTTGCCATTGCGCTCATTTTGATTGGCTGTCTGCCAGGAGGAACCACCTCAAACATGTTCACCTACTTTTCAAGGGGTTCGGTGGCGCTCAGCATATCCATGACAACGGCATCCACTATCATGGCACTCTTCATGATGCCGATTCTGCTGGGCCTGTACACCACGGGCTTTACGCAACAGCTCAGCGAAGCCCTGTTCGCGGCTGGAGAAGCAGGCGAATTCGTGATTCCCACCAAGAACATCATCATCTCCCTGGTGCTGGTGCTGGTTCCCGTAGCCGGGGGTATGGTGCTGCGGCGGTTCTCGCCAGGCTGGGCCAAGACAGCGGAGGATACGGCTGGGTTCATGGCCATTATCGTGATCCTGTTCCTGCTTGGCACCCTGTTTATCCGCCACGGTGATATCCTCATCCGGACACCCTGGCAGCTCTATTTCAGCGCCATCAGCCTGGGACTCGCCGGTTTCTTTTTCGGCTTCTGGGTCTCGCGGCTGTTTGGTTTGCAGCCGATTTTTCAGCGAGCCATTTCGCTGGAAACAGGCATCCAGAACGGGCCGGTCTCGTTCGCCATCATCCTGCTGAGCTTTGCCGACACGCCCGTGCGTGATCAGATGCTCTGGCTTGCGATTCTCTACTCGGCCTTTATCGTGATGACCTCCTCGTTCATTACCCTGTACTACCGCAAAAAAGGAAGGTTCGACTGGGAGGTGTACCGAAATACCGTTGTGCACAACCGGCTATTCGGTGAGAATTATGTTACGCACTATCCGGATGGATTCCTTCCGCCGCGTATTGCCCATGATCCCAGCCAGGGGACCTCGCCCAGCCAGAAACGGTAATTTCAATTCTGTAAGAACGCTTTTCTTGCATTACCGGTATCCCGTAGCCTCAACTGAGGTATGCCGGAGTTTTAGCACGTGATGCCGGGGAACTGATTTTTTTTACATGTTTTATAAAATCAGTGTCTTGGTCTCATCAGTTTTATATATATTTGGGTTGGGAGTGTTATACGCAGGCGGTATTTTAAGGTGCCTGTCCGCTGCATCCAACAGGATAAATGAAAACCGGTAGAAAATTCAAAAGGACACCAGGCGAGCTGAAGGCGATTTTCCATTACCTGGAAGAAGAGTATTCCGGACTTGGGTTATCCGGGAAGTGCAAATCAGAGATTGATTTATCTGTAGAGGAGGTTTTCATGAATATGGTGAGGCACAATACGGGCAGCAGTCATGATATTGAAATATCCCTTGTGAAGCCGGGTCCGGGAACAGTCGCCATCTACCTGAAAGATCATGAAAAGATCCCTTTTGATCTCACAAAGCGGAAGGAGCTGGATGTGGATGCGTATGCACGGAAAAAGCAGCCGGGAGGGCTTGGCATTCACCTTGTCAGGCGCATGATGGATGAAGTGAAGTTTGAGCACCACAACGGTATATCCCTGATAACACTGGTCAAACATATCACCGAGGAAGCAGAATGTTGAAAATTCAACGGATTACAGACAATGAATGGAAATTGTCAGGCCGGTTTGATGCCAGCCAGACTGAAAAAGCATCAGCCGAACTTTCGCAATTGCAGGAATCGACCACACTTGACCTGGAAGATCTCGATTACATCTCAAGCATGGGACTGAGCGTGCTGGTTAATACCTACAAAAGGCTGAATGAAAATGGGCATGCGTTGCGCCTGTCCAATCCGAACAGCCATGTGAGGGATATTTTCAGGTATACCCGGCTCGATCAGGTATTTCAAATCATAGAATGAAAGCAAATCGGCATGAAATAAGCATCTATAAAACAGAAAGAGTGAAGGCGATGACCGTTTCGGCAGTTTGATTTTTCATTACGTGTAAAAACCAAAAAAAATGAAACAGGGTGGAGTTGATACGGATCAAAGAAACGATCAGGAATTGGTGATCGAGTGTCAGAATGGAAACAACGGTGCATATGACATTCTTGTGAGCCGCTATGAGTTGACCATGTACAGGACGGCTCTTGCGATTGTCAATGATCCGGATGTCGCAAAGGATGTAACACAAAACGGATTTATAAAAACCTGGGAAAAACTGCACACCTTCAGGAGCGGCGGCAGATTCTACAGCTGGCTGTATAAAGTCATTGTAAACGAGGCGCTCAATCAGGTGCGCAATGTCCGAAGAATGGAGGCACTAGATCAGTCGTCCCGGGATGATCAGACTCCATATCACCAAATGGTGCATGCAGAGGATAACCGGGAACTCTACCACGCCATTGCACGGCTTAATGAAGACCAGAAAGTGGTAATACTTCTGAGGCATTTTGAAGATCACAGTTACAGGGAGATCGCAGATATCCTGGAAATTGATGAAAAAACGGTCAAATCCAGGCTTTTCAGTGCAAGAATGAAACTTCGGGAACTGTTGCTCTGATTGCGGAATGGCTGTTTCACGCCGTTGTTGAAGCCACAGTTTGCGGGAGCGCTCCTGGCCGGGAATGCCGTTAGCCGGCAGCATTGCCGAATCCGGGGAGGAATTCGCAATCCGGGGAGGCATCTGCGTGGCACTTTCTGTGACACCGGTGCAAAGTACTTCCGTGGCCATTTTAAAAGATTGCGAAAAAGATCACCAACTTTTCTTCTGATTGTGTGTAATTAGAGTAGAAACAGGAAATTGGTCCCATAGCATATAAAATGAGATAATTATGGAAGACAGGATCATCAAATTAATTCACGGTGAAATTGACGGGGTTAACACTCCCGAAGAAAGCCGTCAGTTGCAGGCGATTCTGCAGGAAAATGAGAAAGCCAGGGAGTTGCTTGAGGATCTGCAGCAGCTGTCCGGCCAATTGGTCCGGATGAAATCGGAAATTGAACTTACCGAATCACTGGTGAATCCGGTGAGAAAGGAAATAGAGCTTAAAGAGGCAGCAAAAAGAAAGCAGAAAAACAATATATATGAACTCAATGCGGAGGCAGTCATGTCACAATCGAACTTCTTTACAGGAAAAACGGCAGCGGTAATAGCGTCAATAGCAGCAGTGGTTTTGCTGGTAATCATAGTAACAGCGGATTTCGGCCAGCCAAAGACTGAAAATGTCTCGGGCACCATTGGAACGGATGGCGTGGAGCGTGCCGAACGCTACCGCGGCACTCAGATGACCGGGGATGACGTAGCGCTTGATGATGCGGAGATTCAGCAGTTGCTTCAGAGCGACTCTTTTCAGCGACTGGTTGAATCAGGTGAACTTCAGGCCCTTACCAGCGATGAAACCTTTGTTAACATTATGGCCAGCGCCGATATGAGACAGTTGTTTGCCAGCGCCGACTTCAACCGGCTTCTTGCCAGTGCAGATTTTCAGAAACTGGCGGCCAGCGCCGACTTCAATCATCTCTTTGCAACCGCCGACTTCAACAGGCTGATGGCTACCGCTGATTTCAACAGGCTGGTTGCCAGCGCCGACTTCAACCGTCTGTTTGCCAGTGCCGACTTCAACCGTCTGCTTGCCAGCGCCGATTTCAATCGTCTGGCGGCCAGTGCCGACTTTCAGAACCTGATGGCTACTGCCGACTTTCAGAGGCTTGCAGCCAGCGCCGACTTCCAAAGACTGGTAGCCAGTGCCGACTTCAGCAACCTGATGGCCAGCGCGGATTTCAACAGGATTATGGAAAGTGCTGACTTTTCGAACCTTGCGGCCAGTGCCGACTTTCAAAACCTGGTAGCCAGTGCCGATTTCAACCGGCTTCTGGCCAGCTCTGACTTTGGCAGGCTGATGGCCACATCGGACTTCAACCGCCTTGTTGCCAGCGCCGACTTTCAGAGGCTGGTTGCCAGCGCCGACTTCCAGCGCCTCGCCGCCAGTGCCGACTTCCAGCGCCTGGTTGCCAGTGCCGATTTCAGCAACCTGATGGCCAGCGCCGACTTCCAGCGTCTCGCAGCCAGCGCCGACTTTCAGAGGCTGGTAGCCAGTGCCGACTTCAGCAACCTGATGGCCAGCGCTGACTTCGCCGGAATCATGGCTTCCGCGGATTTCCAGAGGCTGATGGCAACGGCTGACTTCAACCGCTTGCTCGCCAGTGCCGATTTCAGCCGACTGATGGCAACCGCCGATTTTAACAGGCTGATGGCCAGTGCCGACTTCCATCGGTTCGTAGCCACCCATGATTTCGGATTCTAGTTCTGATTCGGAACAACTAGATGGAAAAACCCAATCCTTCATAATGAGGGATAATCCAAGTTAACAAAAGTATCCCGGGGAACCGGGATACTTTTCTATGTTTAATCGACAGAATCAACACTAAAAAGAGATTCAACTTAAATCAATCGCAAATCTGGAGCCGGGTTATGGGGAGTCGATGCAATCGGGGTTTGAAATACTGTGTTTTGATCACAATACTGGCTGCCAGCTTTCATGCTCGTGCCACGGCTCAGTTTCAGTCGGTTAAGACCGATGAACTCCACCTGGTTTACTACAACTTCGGGCATGAATATCTAATCAATCATACCATAAGGAGTTATTCCAATGCGCTTCGGTTCCACAAGGACAAGTTTGGCTACGAGTTGCGTGAGCCGGTAGTGCTTATCATGTCCGACTTCGGGGATTTTGCCAATGGCGGGGCTTCCGCCGTTCCCAACAACATCATCCTGATGGGAATTGCTCCGTTTCATTATGCTTTTGAGACAAATCCGGCCAACGAGCGTATAAACGTGCTGATGAATCATGAGCTGGTCCATATCGTTGCCCAGGACAAACCATCGGGATCCGATCGTTTTTTCAGAACAATATTTGCAGGGAAAGTGTACCCGGACCGTAACGATCCGGTTTCTGTTTTGTACAGTTATCTGACCAACCCCCGGATCTATTCGCCCCGATGGTATCACGAGGGAATTGCCGAGTATATGACTACATGGATGTCCGGCGGCATTGGCCGCGTCATGGGTGCCTATGACGAAATGATGTTCCGGACCATGGTAAGGGACTCCGCACATATTTATGATGCTGTAGGCCTGGAGTCGGAGGGCACTACCGTCGACTTTCAAGTCGGTGCCAACTCCTACATGTACGGAACCCGCTTCATGTCCTACCTGTCCATGAAGCATGATCCCGAGTCGCTGCTGCAGTGGGTTTCACGAAGTGATGGCAGCAAGCGGTCGTATGCCCGGCAGTTCAAGCAGGTCTACGGTATGTCACTGGATGAAAAATGGTCTGCGTGGATTGCCTGGGAAAACAGCTGGCAGCGGGAAAATCTCAGGCGCATTCGAAATAATCCGGTGACGCAGGGCCGGGTGCTTTCCAGAAGACCGCTGGGAGGAGTTTCAAGGGCTGTCTACGACGAAGACAGGGACAGGATCTATGTGGCAGTTGATATGCCGGGCACGGTTTCGCACATCGCTTCGCTGGATCCGAACACAGGCACCATGAGCCGGGTCACGGATATCAGGGGATCCGCTTTGTTTTTTGTCAGTTCCCTGACATTTGATCCCGAAACAGGCACCCTTTTTTATACCAATGACAACAACAACTGGCGCGATCTCTATTCCGTGGACATTGAAAGCGGCAAAAGCCGGAGGCTGATTAAGGACAGCCGGACCGGCGACCTGGTCTTTAATCCGGCCGACCGTTCCATTTGGGGCATTCGCCATTTCAATGGCATCGTGTCGATCGTCCGCATTCCGCATCCATACAACGAATGGAACAGAATTTTTTCCCTGCCTTATGGTGAAGACCTTTTTGATATTGATATTTCGCCCGATGGCAAATGGCTGAGTGCCGCAAGTGCCAATGTGAGCGGACAGCAAAAACTGCTGCTGATGAGTACGGATTCTCTAATGGCCGGGAAGTTCCAGCCGGATGAGGTATTTGACTTCGAGGTCAGCTCGCCTTCAAGTTTTGCCTTTTCCAAAGACGGCAAATACCTGTACGGGTCAACTTATTACAGCGGGGTATCAAACATTGTTCGCTATGATATTGAAAACCGCGAAATGAGATGGTTGTCCAATGCCGAATCCGGTTTATTCAGGCCGGTACCGGTAAGCAGGGATTCGCTTATCGCCTTTGAGTTTACAGGAAACGGTTTCATCCCGGTCCGGATAGCAAGCAACCCGGTTGAGCGTGTGAGCGCCATCCGTTTTCTTGGGCAGGAGATTGTGGAGCAGCACAACCAGGTCACAGAGTGGATGCTGCCCCCACCCAGTCCGGCGCAATTTCCGGTGGAGGAGATGATCACGGAACGCTCGGACTACTCCCCGCTGCGAAGCCTTTCCGTTGTATCGGCCTATCCGGTTATCCAGGGATACAAGAATTATGCTGCCGGTGGTTTGCGATTGAACCTGGGTGATCCGCTCAGGCTCCATTCCCTGGGAATCACGCTTTCCTACTCTCCTCATCCCGGTCTGCCGGCAGGGGAACATCTGCACGGGTCGTTTCTCTATGAGACATCTTCGTGGAGTTTCTTCGGCATGTACAACGGTGCAGATTTTTATGACCTTTTCGGCCCCACGAGACGAAGCCGCAAGGGTTATGCCCTTGGGGTGGGGTATCAGGACAATGCATACAGAGATATCAACAGAACGCTCGACTATAAGATCACGACCGCCTACTACGGCGGCCTTGAGCGGTTGCCGGAGTTTCAGAACATCCTGACCTCGTTCAGTGAATTTGTTTCACTATCCGGCAGCTTGACATACCGATCCATGAGCAACTCCCTTGGGGCCGTGGACCATGAAAAGGGGTTCCTCTGGGAGTTCAACACCTACAACAACTACGTTGAGGGCCGCCTGTTCCCCCGGATCAACCAGAATCTGGACTACGGCATTGCCTTGCCGGTCAGGCATTCCTCACTATGGTTTCGTTCATCCACGGGCATCTCCTTTTCTCCCAGGGAAGAGCCTCTGGGGAATTTCTACTTTGGCGGATTCGGCAACAACTGGATTGACTACAATCCCACCAGACGGTACCGGTCCTATTATTCTTTTCCCGGAGTGGACCTCAATCAAATCGGGGGCGTCAATTACGGCAAGCTTCTGTCGGAACTTGCCTTGCCGCCGGTCCGGTTCAAAAGGGCCGGCTTCAGGAACTACTATGCCAACTGGGCCCAGTTGAATCTGTTCGGATCCGGTCTCGTCACCAATTTTGATCATGAAGCAACCCGGCAGCGTTTTATAAATGCCGGTGCACAGCTGGATGTCCGGTTGGTTGTTTTCTCCATTTTGGAATCCACTCTTTCTGTTGGATACGCTTCTGCCTGGAATTACGACACTGGCAGGCGCAGCGACGAGGTGATGGTATCACTGCGTTTGCTGCGATAGGAAATGACCGATTGAAATAACCGGTTGAATTGAATGAACACGTGCTGTCCACTGTCCCTTCACCCCCAAGGAATACCGTGATTTGAACATTTTTTTTCAAATAATTATCGCATTCCTGCCGATCCTGCTGTTCCTGCTTTGTATGAAACTGATCGACAGTTTCAAACTGGTGACGCTGAGACAAACCGCGGTGGCGTTGCTGGCAGGCGCCATTGCGGCTTTCCTGGCCATGATTCTCAATGCCCAGCTGCTTAACCTGACCGGCATGAGCGGTGCTGCGTTTTCCAGGTTTGCTGCGCCGGTCACCGAGGAGTTCCTGAAAATACTGTTCATTGTATTTCTGATCAGGACAAGAAGGGTCGGGTTCATGGTAGATGCCGCCATCATGGGTTTTGCCGTCGGTGCCGGATTTGCCATCATTGAAAACATGTATTACATGCGTGTGCTTTCGGATACGGATCTTCTCACCTGGTTTGTTAGGGGGTTTGGTACGGCGGTGATGCATGGCGGAACCACATCCATAGCCGCGATGATAAGCAAGGATATTTCTGACCGGAAAACCTGGCCGGTTTTATTCATGTTTCTTCCCGGCCTGGCTGCGGCCATTCTGATTCATTCAGCATTCAATCTGTTTCTGCTGCCTCCGGTCAATACTACCTTGCTGATTCTGTGCACATTGCCTCCTGTTGTGTACCTGGTGTTCAAAAAAAGCGAGCGAAATACCCGGGCCTGGCTGGGCACCGGGCTTGACAGCGATATGGAAATGCTGAGAATGCTCATGGCAGGCAACATCTCCGAGACGCGCATCGGAAGTTACCTGAAGGCAGTTCAGGAACGGTTTTCCGGTGAAATTGTGGGTGACATGATCTGCTATCTGCGCATCTATCTTGAGCTTTCCATCAAAGCCAAGGGTCTGCTGATCATGAAGGAGAATGGTTTTGCGCTGCCGCATGATCCGGAATTGAAGTCCCAGTTCACAGAGCTCTCGTTTCTTGTAAAGAGTATCGGCAGGACCGGTCTGATGGCCATTCAGCCGCTGTTGAAGTTGAGCAGCACCGACCTTTGGCAGCTCTATCTGCTGCAGAATGAGCCGGGAAGTGAAGCCAGGCGTCACTTTTTTTCCTGAAGCTCTGCTGCTCGGGAAACCGGCATGATAGGCAAGATCTGCCGGAATAATTCCCTTATTTTATCAGCATCATGGCACCCGAAAGCGTCGTTCCGCCCGCCTCCATCCGGTAGACATACAAACCGCTGGAATGATTGCCGGCATCCCATGTTATGCTGTGCCGACCCGCATTCAGCATTTCATCCACCAGAATCGCAATTTCACGTCCAAGCACATCATAGACAGCCAGTCTCACCCTGCTTTGCTCCGGGATGGCAAAACCGATCACCGTCTGTGGATTGAACGGATTTGGGTAGTTTGGATCGAGTGAGATGGCCCGGGGTACGCTGCTCCCGCCTTCGGTATCATCAACGTAAGTATCCTGGATCTCTTCTTTCGTGCTGCCGAGGCTGAAGTTGTTGAACGTGACACGATTTCCGTCATCGGCGGCCAGTTGTTCGGGATTGCCGTCGAAGCGGATACGTATCCGGAAATCCGGGTTGTCACGGACCGCTTCGATATCGCTGAAATCGACCTGGTATAGCCGGAAGGCCGGGTAGAGGGTATGGCGGTGCTTTTCCAGTCCGCTGGCTGTCCACCGGGGCTCCGGATTGCCATCCACCGAATAGTCGATCAGCAGGGCGTCGGCGGCCCCCTCGTCCATGGCGGCAAAGCGGAACACCACTTTTTCGAGGCCGGTGGCCGGCACATCGAAGATGAGCTTGTTCTCCCCGCCGCCGCCGGTGAATGGCTGGCGGACCTGCATGGCGCGCATCCGGTTGGCGTCGAATGGACGCCCCTCGTTTCCTGCGGGATGGTAGTTCAGGTCTGTCGGACGGTTCCGGCGCTCCATGGAGGCTTTTCTCCATTGCGGATGCGTGTCATCAAACGGATATCCGTCCAGCGCCGAATGGAAGCGGATGCGGGCCGGTTCCACCAGGGAATAGGTGGCTTCGATGGTTTCGAGCGGGGTGTTGTTGACCATTTCGTCCCCGAAATACCAGAAATAGCGCAGCGGGGAGGCGATGTCATCGGGCGGGGTGCCCATTTGTGAGTCGATCCAGTCCAAGCGCGCCTCTATCCACCAGGCCATGTAGTCCAGCTCATCCCGGTAGGTTTGGCCGACATAATGATTGGGCCACACCCAGCTGCCGAGGATTTGCCAGCGCTGGAAGTTCCTCTGCTGGGCCTCATCCAGCAGGTCGGCGTAGCGCCGGATCATATTCGTGATGTGTTCGGTGGAGAACGGCCCCTGCCGCAGCTCCCACCAGCGGAGGCGGTAGCGCTCCGAAAAGTTGGGGTCCTGGAACAGGCGGGCGTACCAGCCGTTGAGGTAATCGCGCTGGCTGAGCTGTGGGTAGTACCAGCCCTCGGGCTTCCAGGCCTCGAGGTAATTCCCGTTGCCGAGGCTGATGTTGAAGTCCCAGACCGGACCCATCACCAGGCGTCCGCCGCGGTCCTTGTGCAGGAAGGTGCTCAGGCGGTAGCCGTCGATCTCCTTGAGCGCTTCGGTGATGAGATGGTGGTCGATGAACGATTCGGGGTCCAGCCAGGCGGCATATCCGGTGTCGGGGTCGCGGTAATTGCTGCCGAACAGCGCGGTCTCCAGGTCGCCAATGTGCTGTGCGATCCAGCTGCGCTGCTGCGGGGTGATGTCCTCGTGGGACGGACGCACCAGCGCGAAGCCGGTGTTCCGGTTAGTGCTGCGGAAGTGCACGTCGCGGTCGTAGTTGATGATGTAGCCGCCGGTGATTTCGGGTTCGGCGTTGTCGGCCGGACCGATTTTGGTGATGTTGACGCGGTTGTTGTCCCACTTGATGCGCTCGACGAGCATGTAGACGCCGTGGTAGTGGCTGCTGGTGACCGGACCGTCGCCGCTGTGCAGGAACAGTTCCACGAAGCGGGTGCGCGGGGCGTAGCGACCCATGTCGCGGCTGAGCTGGTAGGCGATGGCGTTGCGCATCAGCGTCTTGTCGTCGTACGGGGCGTGCATGATCCAGTTGTTCTCCGACGGCATGCCGAGGATGGGCTCGTTGCGGTTTTCGCCCTCGTCGTCGATCAGACGCACGCCGAACTGTTTCTTATCGAACTGCAGGGAGCTGGATCCGCGGTAGTTGGATTCGGACCGGCTGTGGAGATGGAGGTTATCCGACAGCAGCCGGGCGCGTCCGTCCCCGTCCCGGTCGATCACCGAGAAATGCACGGTGGAGCGGTAGTCACCGGCCGGATCCATCACATCGTCGAACTGGTGGACGATCACCAGCGGCAGATCCGAGCTGAAATCGACCACATCCGGGTGCAGGCGGCTGTAGATTTTGGTGGATACGGGTCCGGGCACGGGATCGCCGCTGCTGTCGGTGCTGTAAGCCCGGGCGCGAATCAGCCGCGTGCCGTGGATCGGGATCGGGGAGCCTTCCGTGTACCGGGTGGATGAGAGTCCGGGCAGGGAACCGTCGGTGGTGTAGTAAATATCGGTGCCTTCTCCGGCTGAGAGGTGCAGGTCGAAGGGATCGGCGAAGGTGCCGGCCGGATGGGAGAACCCCGGTTTATCCGGTGCAGCAGAAGAAGCAACAGCGGGAGCATTCAGATACGGGAACGCACTGATGGCGAGTAGCAGAAGGATGATCCCGCGAAAGAAATAGTGAGCCATGAACAACAGAAATGCAATTTCAAATGGATAAACCTGTATAAAATACGAAGAACGGGGCTTTTTATGTTAAGCCAGGTTTCTTTCAATCAATTGAGGCATACCACGAGTCACACAAGCCTGGAAAACCTGGGTGCCTCCACAGGTAAATTGCGCTATGGACAAACACGGGTTAATTGCAATATGGATAAATCATCTTATTTGACGAAAGTCATTTTGCGTGTCAGCGAGTAGCTGGCAGCGTCCATGCGGTACAGATAAATGCCGCTGGTGAGTGCCGAAGCGTCAAATCGGGCGACATATTGCCCCGGCTCGCGGAGCTGGTCGACCAACACGGCGATTTCGCGTCCAAGCACATCATAAACAGCCAGGCGTACATGTGAAGCCTCTGCGACGCTGTAGCGGATTCTGG
>SKNT01000223.1 GCA_007120385.1 Balneolales bacterium | reverse complement strand
TGGACGCTGGGGGTGGCGCCATGGAAAGATGAAAAATTTACCTACAACTTCCGCCACAACGCCTTCTTCATTGGCAACAGCACCCGGGAGAAAGTGAACACCGGGTTTGCCGATTACACGCCGATCTTCCTCTCGCGCATCCCCCAGCTTTTGAAACGCAAGACAATCGAGATCGACGTAGCCCTCATCCAGGTCTCCATGCCCGACAAGAACGGCTATGTGAGTCTGGGTATCAGTGTGGATATCACCAAGGCCGCCATGGAGTCTGCCGGGCTGGTCATCGCCCAGATAAACCCGAACATGCCGCGGGTGCTTGGCGACACGTTCGTCCACCTGAAAAATATCGACTACCTCATCTACAATGAGGAGGATCTGATCGAGTTCCACACTGAGGTGCCCGGCCACATCGCGCAGAAAATCGGTAAATATGTTGCACGGATCATTGAGGACGGCGACACCATCCAGCTCGGCTACGGCAGCATGCCCAACGCCATCATGGCCAATATCACGACCAAGAAAAATCTGGGCATTCACTCGGAGCTTTTGACCGACTCGATGGTGGAGCTGATGAAGCGGGGTGTGGTTGACAACTCGAGAAAATCGATCGACAAGGGCAAGACCATTGCCGCTTTCTGCATGGGATCCCGCAAGACCTACGATTTTATCGATGACAACCCCGGGGTTGAGTTCAGGGAAGTGAGCTATACGAACAATCCGCTGGTGATCGCCCGAATTGAAAACATGACGGCCATCAATGCGGCGCTGCAGGTGGATCTGACCGGACAGTCTACATCCGAGTCGATAGGCAGCATGTTCTACAGCGGCATCGGCGGGCATGCCGATTTCATGAGAGGTGCCAATCTGTCGCCAAGCGGCAAGACCATCCTGGTGATGCAGTCAACCGCCAGAGACGGCGAAGTTTCCCGTATTGTACCGTTCCTGGACAGCGGCGCCGGGGTCACCCTGAATCGAGGCGACATCAACTACGTCGTGACGGAGTACGGCGTGGCCTACCTGCACGGTAAGAACATCCGCGAGCGGGCCATGGACATCATCTCCATTGCCCATCCCAAATTCCGAGCCGAACTGATCGAGCGTGCCAAGGAATTCAACCTTATTTACAAAGACCAGGCCTACATCCCCGGAAAGCGAGGGGAGTATCCCGAGCACCTGGAAACCTACCGGGAGAGCTCCACCGGCCTCCTGCTGCATTTCCGTCCGGTCCGGATCAATGACGAACCGCTGATCAAGGACTTCTTCTATTCGCTCTCGGACCAGAGTTTCCAGCGCCGCTTCATGTCCTCGCACGTCGACATGCCGCACTCCAAGCGCCAGGATTTCGTGGTAATCGACTACACCAAGGAGATCACCATGCTGGCCTGTGTGGATGTGAACGGGAAGGAGCGGGTGGTGGGAATGGGGCAGATCTTCAAAAACCCCGATGGCAAAATGGGTGAAGTCTCGTTCGCGGTCCGGGACGATTACCACAACCGGGACATTGCCACCGAGATGCTGAACTATCTTACGGAAATTGCGGTCAGTGATGATATGGAAGGTTTCACTGCCGAAGTGCTGGTGGAAAACAAGCCCATGCTCCGGGTCTTTGAAAAGATGGGATTCGATCTTGAAAAAAACATTGAAGATGGTGTATATGAAATCGTAATGAGATTTGGTGATTGGAAACATGAGCAATAACTATCAAAAACTGTTTGAGCCCAAATCGGTTGCTATAATCGGGGCGTCACATGAGCCGAAAAAAATCGGACATACAATCCTTGGCAACCTGGTGAATGGGGGATACAAAGGAAAAGTCTATCCGGTGAACCCTTCCGGCGGTGAAATTCTCGGAAAGAAGGTTTACAAATCCGTACTGGATATCAAGGGAGATATTGATGTCGTCTCCCTGGCTATACCGGCCAGGTTCTGTGTGGATGCGGTCAGGGAGTGCGCACAAAAAGGTGTAAAATTCATACAGATCATCAGTTCCGGTTTTTCCGAGATCGGCAATGACAAGGAGGAGCGGGAGATTGTGCGCATCGCCGAAGAATTCGGGATGCGGATCCTGGGTCCGAACACCTTCGGCATGTACTCGGCCGAGGCTTCCATGAACCTGACTTTCTCGGCAACACCGATCAAGGAAGGCGGCGTGGCCATCCTCACACAAAGCGGTGCCCTTGGTATTGCCATGATTGGCCGCACGGGGGTGGACAACATGGGGCTGTCTGTGATCGTATCCACCGGCAACAAATCGGATCTGGATGAGGCGGACCTGCTGGAGTATCTGGAGGATCATGACCGCACCCGTGTGGTAATGATGTACATCGAGGGGATCAAAAACGGTGGGAAACTGATTCCGGTGTTCAAACGCATCGCCAAAAAGAAGCCTCTCATCGTGATCAAGTCCGGCCGCTCAAAGCGCGGGGCCCAGGCGGCGGCTTCCCATACCGGTTCACTTGCCGGATCCGACGCCATCTTCGATGCCGTAATGAAACAATGCGGTGTGCTGCGGGCCGATAGCCTGGAGGAGGCATTCAACTGGTGCCGTTTTCTCTCTTTTGCACCCGAGCCGCTAGACAAGCGAACGGTCATTGTCACCAACGGCGGGGGAATCGGTGTTTTGGCCACCGACGCATGCGAGAAGCACAATGTCGAACTTTTCGACGACCAGAAAGTGCTGCGGGATGCCTTCGAAAAGGCAACGCCATCGTTCGGATCCACCAGGAATCCGATAGACATAACCGGGGGTGCCCTGGCCGATGACTATCTGGCGGCACTCAATGCACCGGTGGACTGCGAGCACATCGACTCGACCATCACCCTTTACTGCGAAACCGCCACTTTTGATTCGGAAAACCTCATCCCCATGGTGCGCAAGTCCTATGACCGCCACCAGGAGGCATCCAAGCCGGTGACCTATGCCATTGTGGGCGGTGAGGCCGTGGAAGATGCCATTCTGGAGCTCAGCCGGCAGAACCTGCCGGTCTTCCGGGATGTGGAGCCGGCCGTATCCTGCATGGGAGCGCTGTACCGCTACAGCGATTTCAAGAACCGTCACATTGAGGAATTCGGAGGCTCGGATGTCGATATCGATGCCATTAACGCCATCATCGACAAGGCCATGGCCGAGGACCGCAGTTTTCTGCTGGCTGACGAGGCCCAGGAAGTGATGCGGGCCTCCGGGGTCACCATCCCGAAGAGCATCATTGCCAAAAGCCTCTCGGCAGCTGTCGATGCAGCCGGGGAGATCGGCTATCCCGTTGTCATGAAGGTTGTCTCGCGGGATATCATCCACAAGAGTGATGCCGGCGGCCTGGCCCTGGATCTGCTGGACAAGCAGGAGGTCATCGATGCTTACGAAGCCATCATGAACAACTGCCGGGCTTACGATCCCGATGCCCATATCACGGGCGTGGAAGTCACTGAAATGGTGACATCCGGACTGGAAATGGTCGTGGGTGCCGTACGTGACGCCTCATTCGGACCGGTGGTTATGTGTGGACTCGGGGGCATTTACGTGGAAGTAATGAAAGACGTTGCTTTCCGTTCATTCCCGCTCAATGAAGAGGAGGCCCGCCTCATGCTCCAGGAGATCAAGTCGTATCCGCTACTGCTCGGTGTGCGTGGTGAGGAGAAAAAGGATATTGACGGAGTGATTGATTCCCTGCTGAAAGTGGGGACCATTCTTGACAGATGCGACCGCATCTCGGATATCGAAATCAATCCGATCGTAGTTTACAGTGAAAAAACGGGCCTTAAGGCACTTGACGTCAGAATTTTGTTACAACATACCAAGGAGGAGAAATAATGAAAAGCGCAGTAATTGCATCCATCCGCGAAGGATCCGGTAAAACATCAGTAGTTGTTGGTATGATGGCCGCCATGAAAGACAAATTCGGATATACCAAACCGATCGGCGACCGGCTTATATACAAGCGGAAAAGAAACCGCGATTATGACTCGAACCTGGTCACGGATCTGTTCCAGCTGACCGAGGAGGCGGAAAGCATCACCCTTGGTTTTGACCACTCCAAGCTTCGCTACATGTATGATGACGAGAGCATCAAAAAAGCGGTGGTGGGCCTTGTTGAAAAAGCCGGCAAAGGTCGTGAGGGTGTGTTCATTGAAGCTGGCAAGGATATCTTCTATGGTGCTTCGGTCAAGCTGGATCCGATTTCCCTGGCACGCCATACCCAATCCTCGCTCATTCTGATTGTCAGCGGCGACAGTGAATCCGTGCTTGACGACCTGGCTTTTGCCCGAAGGAACATGGATCTCAAAGGCATACCGAACTGCTCTGTGATCATCAACAAGGTGCATGATGTCGATGAATTCGAGGATCTGTACATGAAAGAAATAAAAGAGTTCGGTTTTGAGATTCTGGGGTTGCTTCCCTACAAGGAGCGGCTTACGAAATTCCCGGTAAGCTACCTTGCGCAGCGTTTCTATGCCAAAATCGTGGCCGGCGAGGGCGGTCTCAGCAACACGGTGAAAAACGTATTTGTCGGGGCCATGTCCACCGATGAAATCCTGCGAAATCCGCTCTTCAACAAGGAAAACAAGTTTTTGATCACCAGTGGTGACCGAACCGACATGATCCTGGCCGCGCTGGAAGGAGATACGTCCGGCATCCTGTTGACCAACAACATCCTGCCGCCGTCTCACATCATCTCAAAGGCAAACGAGCGTAACATTCCGCTGCTTCTTGTCTCGATGGATACGTACAATGCCTCCGCCAAATTCGGTCACCTGGAAACCCTGTTGACCAAGGACAATGAGGATACGCTGCGGATGCTGTCACAAATGGCCGAGAAATATCTCAAGCTGGACCGTATTTTCGGGTGAAAGGATGATGGAATGTTCCGGCCTGCGTCGCTGTTTGTCCGTGTGAACTGCTTAGCAATCGAACCACAACATTATTAGTCACTTATTTACCCGATTACACGATGACTCTATTTGACAGGGAACCGTTTGCGACGCGGCATAACGGTCCGACCGATGACGACATCTCCGCCATGCTTCAGGCCATCGGCTGCGAGTCGCTGGATCAACTTGTGGATCAGGCGATACCCGCATCCATCCGTCTGGAAAAACCGCTTGACCTGCCGGAACCGTTGAGCGAATATCATTTCATCAAGGAGTTCCGCAAAATCGCTTCCCGCAACAGGATATTCAAGAATTACATCGGGATGGGCTATTACGAGACGGTTACCCCGGCGGTGATCCAGCGAAACATTCTGGAGAACCCGGGCTGGTACACCGCCTACACGCCATATCAGGCCGAGATTTCGCAGGGTCGGCTTGAGGCCCTCATCAATTACCAGACCATGGTCATTGACCTTACCGGAATGGAGATTGCCAATGCTTCGCTGCTGGATGAGGCCACCGCCGCCGCCGAGGCCATGACCCTCCTTCGCGACACGCGCAAGGGTGTCCGCAAGAAGGGTCACCGGTTTTTTGTTTCCAGCCTGTGCTTCCCCCAGACGATTGACGTGCTGCGAACGCGCGCCGAGCCGCTGGGCATCGAGCTGATCATTGACCATCCGGATAACATCGACCTGACGGATGAGCGTCTGTTCGGCATGCTGCTCCAGTACCCTGATGGTAACGGGGAGATCCGAGACATTGCACCGCTTGTTGCCACCGCCAGCGAGCAGGAGGTGGGCGTGGCGGTGGCCGCCGATCTGATGAGCATGGTGCTCCTGAGGCCGCCGGGTGAAATGGGGGTGGATGTGGTGGTCGGTTCCACACAGCGTTTCGGTGTCCCGCTCGGCTATGGCGGTCCGCACGCCGCCTATTTTGCCACGCGCGATACCTACAAGCGACAGGTGCCCGGACGCATGATCGGGGTTTCGGTGGACAGTGCCGGCAACCCGGCCTTCCGCATGGCCCTGCAGACGCGCGAGCAGCACATCCGCCGCGAAAAAGCCACATCCAATATCTGCACCGCGCAGGTGCTGCTGGCCGTCATGGCCGGTGCCTATGCCGTGTATCACGGTCCGAACGGCCTGCGCCGGGTCGCATCCCGCATCCACGCACTGACAAGGCTGGCGGAAAAAGGTCTGGAAAGGCTCGGTTTCGCGCAGCTCAACGGACACTTTTTTGATACCCTGCG
>SKNT01000159.1 GCA_007120385.1 Balneolales bacterium | reverse complement strand
TTGAAGCAGATGTGGTCATATTCGCTACAGGCTGGATCCAGAACATCTCGTTCCTTGAGCAGGAATTGAAACAGGAAATCAGGAAAAACGGCTGGTTTCAGCTGTATCGGCACATTTTGCCACCCAGGGAGCGCAATTTGGGATTTGTTGGATATGCATCCTCCGGAAATGCTCCCCTCACTTCCGAGATTTCTGCCCACTGGCTCTCCCAGTACTTCAGGGGGGAACTGGCACTGCCTGAAGAGCAGGAGATGAACGAGGAGATTGCCAGGGTCCGCCGCTGGGCAAAAAAGGTATTTTCGCATCGCAATGACGGATACTTCATCGGGGCCTATGTCAGCAGCTATCTCGATGAGCTGCTGACTGACATGGGGTTGCCAACCCGCCGTGCAGAGAGTTTTTTCAAGGAGCATTTTTATCCGGCGTGGGCAAAGCGATATCGCAAAGTGGAGGATGAGCGTAAAGATTTGCAAAAAACGATCAGCAGTAATCCTCAAATTGCCACAAAGCAAGCGATTTTGAATCAATAGCAAGAATACTTATCGCTTATTGGCAAGCTTCGCCAGGAGCTCATCAAGGCGATCCCAGGTCTCCGTGAAGCCCTCGATCATCCCCATGTCCACCAGTTTTTCGACTTCTTCTCTTGAGCCAACCTTTGAGGTGACGGTCATTTTGGTGTCGCTGCCAGCCGTCTCAAAGAGAATTACCGTATCAAAGGCCGGCATATTTGCATTGAGGTTCCCATCTTTGTCGGAAAAAGCATCAGTATAGACGATCTTCTCCGGTTCGATGATTTCCTTGTATTTTGCCAGGCCCCATGATTCGTCCCCTTCGTTCGGACCTTTCATGCAGTAATGCCAGGTTCCGCCGGGGCGGAAGTCGATCTTGCAGAAGGCAAGAGGCCATGTTCGCGGACCTCACCAGTTCATCTGTTTATAATTTTTGATTCATATCGTCAGATAGAATGTCCATGACGGTTATAGTCATACTCCAGTGTGACGGGGAGCCGTCATGACCATTTCATCGGGATTGCTGATTATTTTGATGTTTTTCAGGGAGAAAAAAAGAATCTTTAGCGAGGTAAAATGAAATCGCGGCGTAATATACCGGATAATAAAGCGACAGGTACACCAGCCAAGAGGGCGTTTCCCTGAAATAGAACAGCATGACTCCCAGCATGACGATATAGGGAACCGAGAGAAGCAGGGTGATTTTCTGCAGCGCGGGAGTCCGGCTGGGATAGACCAGTTTGACCGGCGTCAGGACCATGGCCGCAAGAAACAGCACCACGACCGAGGAGGTGGCAGCACCTGCATCCAGAAGAAAAAGATAGAATACCACCAGGTTCCAGTACGAGGGGAAGCCGCGGAAGAACTGATCCTCTGTTTTGGCATGTTTGTGCGCAAATCCGAGCATGCTGCAGAGCATGGCGGCGGCGCAGACCAGGAAGGGAACATCCAGAAAAGTCCAGGCCCACAGAAGCGGCAGGAAGACCCAGGTCAGGTAATCCACCAGGTTGTCGAGCAGGTCGCCGTCGATATGCGGGGTGTGCCTGCGCACATCCACCCGCCGGGCCAGGGAACCGTCGACCGCATCGACCAGGGCGGCAAGGGCCAGGACCCGGAATGCATTGGCCGCATCCCCCTGCATGATCAGGAATACGGCCCAGAAGGCCAGCACCACGCCGGAAGCCGTCAGCAGATGGACGGCATAAGAGAGCAGTTTTTGGTTCATCTGTTTATAATTTTCATAGCACTTCGTGACCGTCGGTTCATCTGGCTATATTAATTTCGATTCATGCGGTCAGAATGATCTCACAAGACAGGATGCAATCATGCACCTGTGTGTAAGCCGGAGGCTGTCATGTTCGGTTCATGGGTGTTACGTGCGTATGATATGAATTTGAAAGATGCAAATGCGCAGGCTATTCAGGAATGTACCAAAAGGATAACCTTTTTGTGCTGGATAATGGCTTGGTACGGCCGGGCGATAACCATTTTTCGAATCCGACGCAGAAATTCCGTATTTTCCACGCTTGTTTCAAGCCGCAAACAGTCCCATTTGTACATGTTCAACCGCACCGAGGAAGAGGAGCGCCGCTACCTCGACACCATCACCGATAAACTGGACGACGCCATCGATCAGGTGGACGAAAACGTGTCCCGCTATTCCAAAGAGCTTCAGGAGCACAAAACGTACCTGTGGGAGAACAAGACCGGGATGGATGCGGCCGAGAAGGGCTCGATGCGTGAGTCCATCACATCCAAGGCCATTTCGGGAGAGGCGGCCGTGGCCATGAAGGAGCGGCTGCGCAAGCTGAAGCGGTCGCCCTGGTTCGGACGGATCGATTTCCGGGAGGATAGGGTGGATACGGACGGTTCAAGCGGGCAATCTGTCAGCGGGGCATGGGAAAGTGGCGGCAGGGAATCCGGCGGCAGTGGATCCGGCGGCAGCGAATCCGGGGGCAGTCAAACTGACGGCATCGGGCAGCGCAGCGAGTCCGAGCCGGTCTATATCGGCATCCACTCCTTTCACGACGATAAGGAGAACCGCAACCTGATCCACGACTGGCGCGCCCCGATATCGGGCATGTTCTACGATTACGAGCTGGGAAGGGCGGGGTACGAGGCGCCCTCCGGACCCAAAACCGGCGAGATCACCTGCAAGCGGCAGTACCGCATCCACGAAGGCGAGATGGAGATGATGCTGGAGAGCGGCATGCATATCCGCGACGACATCCTCCAGGAGGAGCTGAGCCGGGCTGCCGACGACAAGATGAAGAACATCGTGGCGACCATTCAGCGCGACCAGAACGCCATCATCCGCAACGAAACCTCGCCGGTGCTGGTCATCCAGGGGGTGGCCGGTTCCGGGAAGACGTCCATTGCCCTGCACCGGATCGCCTTCCTTCTGTACCGTTACAAGGAGTCGCTGACGGCGCGGGATCTGCTCATCATTTCGCCCAACAAGGTGTTTGCCGACTACATTTCGAACGTGCTGCCCGAGCTGGGCGAGGAGACCATCCCGGAGATGGGCATCGAGGCGCTGGCCATGGAGCTGCTCGAGGGCAGATTCACGTTCCAGAGCTTTTTCGAGCAGGTCAACCGGCTGCTGCAGAAGCCCGATGAGGCGTTCATCGCGCGGATACGCTTCAAGGCAAACTACGATTTCCTGACCCGGCTGAACAACTACATCGGCTATCTGGAGCGGGAGAATTTCGCCGCCAACGACATGCAGGTGCGGCAGAGTTTCGTGCCGGCGCGGTTCGTGCGCGAAAAGTACCTGTTCTACCGGCATCTGCCCATGTTCAAACGGCTGACCGAGGTGGTGCGGGTGGTGACAGAGAAGGTGCGGCGTGATTTCGGCTACGAGCTGAAGGCGGCCGAAAAGAACAAGCTGCGGTCCGACATCCGGAAGATGTACCGGTCCACCAGCATCCGGGAACTGTACCGAGGGTTCTACGACTGGCTGGAGCGGCCGGAGCTGTTCAAATATGCCGCAAAAACGACATTCGAGTACGCCGATGTCTATCCGCTCATCTACCTGAAGATGCGCCTGGAGGGCTACGGCGGTTACCGCAGGGTGAAGCATCTGCTGGTGGATGAGATGCAGGACTATACTCCGGTACAGTATGCGGTGCTGGCGCGGCTGTTCCCGTGCAACAAAACGATCCTGGGAGATGCCCGGCAGTCGGTCAACCCGTACAGCTCCACCACGTCGGAGGAGATCCTGCGCGTGTTTACCGATGCGGAGGCGGTGAAGCTGGTGAAGAGCTACCGGTCGACCTGGGAGATTGCCCGCTTTGCCCAGCGCATTTCAGCCGATGCCGACCTGGTGGCGGTGGAGCGGCACGGCGAGGAGCCGCGGGTGCTGCCCTTCGGCAGTTCGGCGGAGGAGGCGGCGTTTGTGCGCAGCGAGATAGCGGCGTTCCGGGAGTCGCCGCACCGGACCATGGGCATCATCTGCAAGACGCAGCGCCAGGCGGAGAAGCTGCATGGGAAGCTGACCGGGGAGTGGGAGGATGCGGCCGGTGGCGGGGGAAAGGCTGTCGGTGAGAAGAAAGCCGGTGATGGAGCTACATCTGGCAATGGTGGAGTAGCCGGCGGACGCGTATCAGCTGTCAGCGGAAAGCCGGAGATTCATCTGCTGAGTCCGGGCAGCGCGGCGCTTTCGTCCGGCGTGAACATCACTACGGCCCACCTGGCCAAGGGTCTGGAATTCGACCGGGTGATCGTCCCGCAGGTCACGGCCAATAACTATGCCACCGAGATCGACAAGAGCATGCTCTACATCGCCTGCACGCGAGCCATGCACCGGCTCTCGCTCAGCCACACCGGCTCGCGGTCCCTGTTGCTCCAAAACACGTAGTTCATTTTGGACTGGCTTCCTGTATGCGAGACAAAAAATCGAAGGTCTGTGCCCGTGCCTCACGGGTTGAAGAGTGACGCTGCAAAAAGGAACGATTGGCCCGTTTGCAGAAGTTACCCTGATGTAAATGACATACCATATCAGGTAATCCCAAATCAGGTAATTTCATGAACAGATCGGACAAAGGCATCCACCATATCACTGTACTGGGCGGCGACGGCCAACGGACCACAGATTTTTACGTGAAAACCCTAGGGCTGCGACTCATTATGAAGACGGTCAACCAGGACGATCCAGGTACGTACCATCTGTTTTTTGTCAACGGCACGGCACAGCTGGGGTCGAGCCTGACCTTCTTCCCCTGGCCCATGGCTTCGCAGGGAAAACCGGGCAGCGGCCAGGCGACGGTGGTGTCATTTGCCGTGCCATCCGGTTCCCTGGAGTACTGGGTGGAGCGGTTTGGCGCCGAAGGCGTTGATTTTGAGGGACCGTTCCAGAGATTTGGCAAGCAGGTGATCGCGTTTCAGGATCCGGACCTGCTCGATCTGGAGTTGGTGGCGGACGACCGGGTCGACTCCGTGCCGGCCTGGAAAGAGGGCACCCTGCCGGAGGAGTACGGGATCCGCGGTTTCTGGAGTACCACCATGAAGCTGGTGGAAACCGGGGCAACTGGAAAGCTCCTGACCGAAGTATTCGGGTTTGAGAAGGCCGCTGAGGAGCGGGGTCAAACGCTGTACCAGACCGGCAACGAGGTCGGGGGTTCGGTCATACTCGAGAATGTCGAGCCCAAGACGGGGGTGACCGGCAGGGGCACCATCCACCATATTGCTTTTCGAGCCAAGGACGATGACGAGCACCAGCGTATGCGGGCCGAAGTCCGGAAGCGCGGGCTGTTTCCCACCGAAGTCATCGACCGGCATTTTTTCAAGGCGGTCTATTTCAAGTCACCAGGCGGTGTGCTGTTCGAGATTTCGACGGACGGACCTGGATACAAATCGGCCCAGAAGGAAGACGAGCTTGGGAAGGTGCTCTTTCTGCCCTCCTGGCTGGAGAGCCGCAGGGAGATGATCGAAAAGAGGCTGCCGGAAATCAGGGTCTGATGGTGTGCTGATCCCGGTTTTCATCGTGCATCACTTCAAGAAGAATCACGGTATTGAACCATGCTGTGACCCTCATCCTGTGCGACCAGGTCAGGGTACCCTCCTCAATCTACGGCCATAAATTTATAATAACCAGTATAGTAGCATCTGAAGCGGCCGGTATGTAAATTTCAGGGAAATACTTCCTGTCATATCATATGGTGCAACAACATGGAGGCAGTTCCCTCATCGTTCGAATATGAGGAATTGAAGTTACTGAAGGTGCTTGACGAAGGTACGGCATCTTCAACGGGCGAACGTTTTTTTGCCGAGCTGGTGAAAAATCTGGCTTTGGCGCTGGGAACCAGGGGTGCATGGGTCACGGAATTTGACAGAAGCTCAAACCGCCTGCGGGCACTCTCATTCTGGATGAACGGCTCCTACATTGAGGGATACGAATACGCTGTGAAAGGTACTCCTTGTGAGGCGGTAATTGAAGAGAAACGGTTCCATCACATAGCAGAGAATGTGGTGAAACTCTATCCGAATGACCCGGATCTGAAGCCGTTCAACGCCGTGAGCTATCTCGGGGCTCCCCTGATAGATTCGGATGGTCAGATTCTTGGCAATCTTGCGATTCTTGATGACAAGCCGTTGCCATCCCGTGACCGGGTTCTGTCCATCTTCCGGATTTTCTCCTCGAGGGCGGCCGCCGAACTGCAGCG
>SKNT01000178.1 GCA_007120385.1 Balneolales bacterium | reverse complement strand
TACGGCACGGAAACGATTTCCTTTGCTGTCATCGACCTGAACGCTGCCGAACCGCGCATCGGCGGGGTATACATGGACAACCTGATCTATCCCGCCAGTGTCTACAAGATGTACGTTGCTGCCGAAGTCCTGCACCAGGTAAGTCAGGGCAAATACGGCCTGTTCGATCCCGTTGCTGTGGAAACGCCGAACGATGTGGACCGCCGGATGTCCCTGCGCCACGACCTGCGTCCGGTCCCGAAGGCCGGGGACACGCTCACGGTTCATTATCTGCTGGATCTGATGATCACCACCAGCTCCAACACGGCCGCCAACGTGATGATCGACCTGGCTACACGCGAAAAGATCAACGAACTGATGCACCATTACGGGTGGCACGGCAGCGAGGTGACCCGCAAGTTTTTGTCCCGCCAGCATGAGGATCCCGGCTATGAGGATATCCGCGGCACCGAAACCTCCGCCCTGCACGCCGCCGACTTCATGTACCGCATCTACACCAACCAGCTGGTCAATCCCTGGGTGAGCCAGCAGATGATGACACTGCTCGGCCGTCAGCTCGACAAATCCAAGCTGGCCGCCGGGCTGCCCGGTGATGCCATGTTCTACCACAAATCAGGCTGGTGGAGCTACTGGACAAACGACACCGGCATTGTGGATGACGGCCGCACTCGTTTCGTGATCGCGGCCTTCCTCCCGATCCGGCAAGATGACGCCCTGCCGAAATTCCGCGAACTTGCCGAAGAGGTGTTCCGGCTTATGGAGGCGCGTTAGATTCATGGATCACAATATTGTATTCATCACACTGGCTGTGGCACTTGTCCTGTTCATCTGGGGGAAGTGGCGTTACGATGTGGTTGCCATCCTGGCCCTGCTGGTGCTCGTTGTATGGGGCATTGTGCCATCCGAAGAGGCGTTCACCGGGTTTGCCCATCCGGCGGTCATTACCGTTGCGGCCGTCCTGCTGATCAGCCGGGCACTGGAGGTCTCCGGCCTGGTGGATTTGCTGGGCCGCACGATGAACAAAGCCGGGAAGAGTCTTTATGTACAGGTCGGTGTGCTCTCCCTGATTACAGCCGTCGCCTCGGCTTTCATGAACAATGTGGGTGCCCTGGCCATCCTGATGCCGGTTGCTATCCATATTGCCAGAAAAAACGGCCAATCCCCTTCCAAGGTGCTGATGCCCATTGCCTTTGCATCGCTCCTGGGCGGGATGATTACACTTATTGGCACACCCCCCAATATCATCATTGCCACGTTCCGGGCCGACTATTCGGGCGAAGCGTTCGGCATGTTTGATTTCGCTCCGGTCGGACTGGCAGTGACAGCCGCCGGCATCCTGTTCATCACCATCTTCGGTTGGAGGCTGCTGCCCGAAAGAAAGGGTCAGACTTCGGGCAGTGACCTGTTTGAAATCGACAACTACATCACCGAAGTGCGCGTCACCAAAGACTCCAAAATCCAGGGCAAGGTCTGCGGCGATATATATAAAATCACCGAGGACGAAGTGCAGCTGCTCGGCCTGGTGCGCCGGAAGAAGCGCATCCACACACCTTCAATCGATGAGCCGCTGAAAACCAACGACATTCTAATTCTGGAAACGGACACGGAAACACTCAAGACGTTCGTCGACAAAACCGGCGTCAAGCTGGTCGGCAACCGGAAATTCCGCAAGGATGCCCGGGGATCGGAGGATATCGTGATGCGGGAGGTGGTGGTGATGCCTGACTCGCCCGTTATCGGCCGCACCGCCGCCAACTTGAATATGCGCACTCGTTACGGTATCAATCTGCTGGCCGCAGCGCGTCGCGACAAGAAAATCCGGAGGCGGTTGGGACATGTCCGCTTTACCAAGGGTGATGTCCTGCTGCTGCAGGGACGCAGTATCAACATCGACGATATCATCTCCTCCCTGCAGTGGTTGCCGCTGGTGCACCGTGATCTTGGCATCGGCGAACCGCGGAAGATCATTCTCGCCCTCGGCCTTTTCATGGCGGCCATTGTCACAGTGATTTTCGGGTTGCTCTCCGTTCAGATTGCCTTCACTGCAGCGGCCGTTGCCCTGGTACTCGCCAGAGTACTTCCCGCGCGTGATATCTACCGGCATATCGACTGGCCGGTGATTGTCCTGCTGGGGGCGCTGATACCTGTGGGGGCGGCTTTTGAAACCACCGGCGGAGCTGATCTTGTGGCCGGACAGATTCTTGCCCTGGCCGGTGCCTGGCCTGTCTGGATGATGATCGGACTTGTGATGCTGGTCACCATGCTCCTTACCGGTCTGATCAACAACGCCGCAACCGTCGTTCTCATGGCACCGATCGGCGTCACCATTGCAGAAGTACTTGGCATTTCCACCGACCCGGTGCTCATGTCCATTGCCGTGGGCGCATCCAGTGCTTTCCTTACCCCCATCGGTCATCAATCCAACACCCTGGTCATGGGTCCGGGTGGATATAAATTCGGCGATTACGGCATTATGGGACTTCCCGTATCCATACTGGTGATACTTGTAGCAACTCCCCTTATCCTTATCGTCTGGCCGGCCTAGACAGTGCACACTTGCACATTTTGCCACGCCTGAACAGTGCACACATTGTCCCGCCAGGGCTGTCCACACATTGCCTCCTTGACACCCTTTTTGAATGGCCGTGAGCATTCCAGTGTTGCAGTTGATATATTGCACGGGTGCACAGGTGTACGGAGGCTGCGGCCTTGCGACACGGCCGTTTTCTTTCGACCATGCCGATTACCGGTTATTATAAACCTTTTCATATAATCCATTTACCATGAGCACGCTCAAAGGAAAAAGAATTCTGATGTTCGTCGATCACGTGTATGAGGATCTGGAACTCTGGTATCCGAAACTTCGCCTCACCGAGGAAGGTGCCGAGGTTGTGGTGGCCGGTCCTGAAGAAGGCGTGATTTACAACGGCAAGAACGGCTATCCCTGCCGCTCGGATGCCGCCATAAACGACATGGAATCCAGTGATTTTGACGCACTGGTTCTTCCGGGTGGATTTGCGCCCGACAAGCTGCGACGCGATCCGCGGGTCCTGCAGCTTACCAGGGAATTCCACAAGGATGGCAAACCGCTTGCCCATATCTGCCATGCGGGATGGATTCCGATATCAGCCGGTATCATGAAGGGCTTCCGCTGTACTTCAACCCCCGGGATCAAGGATGACCTGATGAACGCCGGAGCGGAATGGGTGGATCAGGAAGTGGTCGTAGACCGCCATCAGATAACCAGCCGCAACCCGAACGACCTGCCTGCCTTCTGCCGCGAGATCATCCGGGCGCTGGAATAAGAACCCGCTCATCAACCGGAGCCGCCCAGAAACAGATACCACAGTGTAAGCGTTGCAGCCGCTATAGGCACGCCCACGCCTGCCATGAGGGCCGCCAGGCGGGCATTGAGCCCGTATGAAGAGGCAATGATGGATGCGGTGATCATGGGAGGCATGGCCGCCATTACAACGCTCACTTGCATCGTGAGCCCCTCGCGGCCGAAAACCAGAGCATATAGCACGAATATGAGCGCCGGCGCCGCAATCATCTTGTAGCACAAACCGAATGCCAGCGGGCGGATCTGTTCCAAGGCGCCGGAAAATTTCAGCTGAAGCCCAATCGAAATCAACGCCACCGGCGTAAGTGTGGCGGCGAACTGCTCCAGAACTTCAAACACGGCACCGGTGATCTGTGTCCCGGACAAGTTGAGGACCAGCGCTCCGACAAACACCAGGAACGGCGGGAAAGCCAGCACGCTGCGGACAATGTCACGCTTCCGCTGTCCGGCCGCGCTGAAGATTCCCGCAACGATGATAGCCAGCGTGGATGTGGCCATGAACGTGCCGGGCTGGTCCACAAGAATAGCCACCTGCAAGCCCTCGGCTCCGTACAGTGCTTCAATGACCGGATACCCGAGAAACGCCGTATTCCCCAGCCCCCCGGTGAGAATCAGGCTCCCCGTCGTCTGACGGCTCCATCCGCATCGACGCGAAACAAGCAGGAATACCGGCACGGCGGCCAGGAACACGATCCAGCTCGTCATGACCGGGAAAAGTGCTTCCAACCCCAGCGAAATCCGCGGGACGTGTACAAGCACGAGTGCCGGAAGCGCCACATAGATGACATACCTGTTCAGCGTGAGGTACGCGTTTTCCGGAATGGCTTTCACACGCTGCAGAAGCACACCGATCAGCAGACTTGCTGCAAGCAGGAGCAATGGCGCCTGTATCACGAAATCGGTGTTAAGGGATGGGCTGAGGATCGCTCAGGTCAAAAGTGGCCTCGAACCGGAGCACCCCTTCCAGGTACAGCCGATACCAGAATTTGTCACCATCCGGATCAACTTCCATTGACCAGACGTTGATATCGCGCTGTGGACGCTCGGCGATGGTGAAATCGTCGGCCGGGAAAAAGTGCTTCAGACCGGATCCGCGCGCATCCGAGTACCCGCCGTACATGTTCTGGTCGTGCTCGGTGCCGTCGGGATAACGGTGGTCGTGGCTCAGGTGCAGCTGATCGTTGCGGATCTGCAAAACCCATGTGCGGGACTGGTCCTCATCCACATGAAACGGGATGCGGATCTCATCCTCAGAGCACTCCTCCAGGATCATCAGCATGCGGGGGTCTTCCAGGGGATGCGGCTCGTCTGCGGCGCCGAGGCTGAACTCGGTGGTGCGCCCCTCATAACTGTATCCGCAATACTCGTCCAGATTCTCCAGGAATTGCCGGCCGTTGTCAGGCGGTGCGCCGCAGGAGCTGAGCAGAAATATTGCAACTGCTAGAATCGATAATTTTTTCATGGTCAGAAGGTAATGGTTCGGGATTGCCAAAAAGTAATCTATCCCCTCCATAATCAGAAAAAAAGGGATCATTTGCACACAAAAATTGGCAGATCCTGTTCCGAATTACCGGCACACTTTTCAATAACAGCATCGAAGATGCGCTGCAGTCAGATTCTCTGGCCGCCATGCAAGCCCTTAAGGAGCCGGCGCTGCCGCCAGGGCGTCAATCTCGATGGCCTGTCCGCCCGGAAGCTCCCTGACACCGACTATGGACCGGGCGGGATAGCGTTCAGCACTGAAATATCCCTGGTACACTTCATTTACACTGGCCGAATCTCCGATATCCACCAGATACAGCGTCACCCTGACTATGTCATCCATCCGGAAGCCGCTTCCCTCCACCACCGTTTTCAGATTCTCCATGGCACGCCGGGCCTGCCCCGTAATATCCCCCAGAAACCGTTCGCCCGTCTGCGGGTCATAGGTACCCTGACCTGAAACATGCAGCTGCCGAATGCCGGCGGCGCTCACCTCCACGGACGGATGATAAGGTCCCGATACCTTGCTGTGTTCCGGACTGTGATACGTGATCTTCATTTGCCGGTCCTCCCGGTTTTGTTGTTATGATTGATCGGTGCGTCACCGGTCCAGCAGACTGCGAACCGCCTGCCGCGCCTGTGCCAGATCCAGTTCCTGCACTTCGGCCCGGTGATGCTTCATAACCGACATATCCTTGAGACCCGACCCCGTCAGCATCATCACTACACGGGCGTCCTTTTCCAGTTTCCCGGTCTCCCGAAGTTTCCGGATGGCCGCCAGGCTGGTCGCCGCCGCAGGCTCCACGAAAAAACCGGACCCGGCAAGCCGCTTCTGCGACTCGAGGATCTCCTCCTCGGTCACATCCCCGGCCAGCCAGCCATACCTTGCCGCCTTGTCTATGATCTCGTCGCCGCCCATCGGATTGCCGGTGGTTATGGCCTCGGCGATCGTATGAAAATCCGAAAACGGGATCACCTGCTTTTTTCCCTGCTGGATGGCGCTGACAATCGGGCTGTTGTTCCGCGCCTGAACGACAATCATTTTGGGAATCTGGTGGATGAGGCCGGCCGCCTTCAACTCGCGATACCCTTTGAAGATCCCGCGTGTGTGTCCGCATGCGGAAGTCGGCACCGCAATGTAATCCGGCACCTGCCCCTCCATCTGCTCAAAAAGCTCGAAAGCGATCATTTTGTACCCCTCCACGCGGATCGGACCATTTCCCGATACCACGCGCAGCGACAGCTCCCCGGCCAGGTCCAGAATGTGCTTTTTTATCACCGAATAATCCGGCCCGTGCACTTTCAGCACCGTGGCGCCATGAACACCCATGGCCATGATCTTCTCCACGGGTGTGAATCCGGGCACGAAAACGATGGC
>SKNT01000149.1 GCA_007120385.1 Balneolales bacterium | reverse complement strand
TGAAAACCGATATCATTAATTGCCATTCATGCCAGTTTTTCCAGATCACATCCCCCGGACAGCCCGGCGCACCTCCGCCGAAGCCCCATTGCCGGATATCGCCCCGGTCCCGGCCCCGGCCCTTGGAGTGCTTCTGGTACTGATATGCGCGCTGACACTCGGCAGCTGCACCACGTCGGCATGGATGATTGCCGAAGAGCCCGCGATCGACCCCGACTCCGAATCGGTACTTTCGGAAACAACCTTTTTCCACCCGGTCATTACCCCGGCACCGCAGAACCCCGTCCTCTCGCTCGAGCTGGTAAGGGAACGGGCCCTGCTCTACAACATGCACCTGGTCTCGGAACGCCACATCCAGCAATACCGTCCCAGATACGGCTATATGGCACTGGGCCTGTCAGCCATGGCCATGGGACTCTACCTGTCCAACTCTTCGGTTATCGATGCCGACCGGCTCTCCGGCCGTGAAAGGGCCATGCTGAACCTGGCCTCAGTCAGCATTGGAGCGGCCGGCTACCTGACCATGAAGCCGGATGGTGAGGCGCGTCCGGCCGGGGAACAGCGTCTGCTTCAAAAAACCGGTACCCGTGTCTTCCAGGACACCATTCCGGTCCGCCTGCCCTCCGACGCACAGGCCCGCCTTTATGTGACACGAGGTGCGGACACCCTGGTGGATGCTCGCCCGCTTTCCTTTGGCGGAAATGCCATTTCAATGCACATCGGGCAGGAAACGAATATCAGAAGGCTGCCGGCGGATGACAATACCGGGCTGGATGTGCGGATATCCTACCGCAATGTGCAATACGAACAGCACCTGGCGCTCTCGGATTTCATGCAGCAGTATGTTGAGGTGACTTCTTCCAGCATACCCCTGAGAACCTCCCCGGCCACCTTGAGCACCAATATCATTCGCCATGTGGGCAGTGGCAGCAGGTTCCCCTTTCTTGACGATGTGGATGAGCGCTGGTACCGTATTCTGAGAGCGGAAGGACCGGCTTATGTCCACAAGGAGCACTCCAGGCTGATCTGGCAGGTTGCTGATACGGCGCGCATCGGAGACCAGGTGGTGCTTCCCGACCAGATCGTATTCGGGGATATAGACATAGAAGGAAACCTGCCTGACAACCGAAGGGCGAAACCGGATGCCGTAGCGGTGGTCATTGTCAATGGCGATTATCCCAGCCCGCTTCAGTACCTTCCCAACGCATCGCGCACCTCGCGCCTGGCAGCGCTGTATCTGAGCCAGGTGTTTGGCTACTACTCCGACAATATTCGGATCTACGAGAACATGACCTATGACCAGATGCGGCAGCTTCTGCAGGAAAGCGACTCCCTGATGATTGGCGGAAGACACCTGTCACCGGATGAATCGGACCTGTTTGTCTACTATTACGGTCACGCCATAACGGAATCCGGAAACCGTTTTTACCTGGTTCCCGTTGACTATGATCCGGCCGATGGATCGCAATCCCTGATTCCGCTGCAAGACCTGGTGGATGTGGTATCGGGCATGAATGCGGCAAAAACAATCACGGTGCTGGATACAGACTGGTCCCGGGCATCGATATTCGGTCCGGGAGAAGACACCGGAATTCGTGTTGTGCCTGATGAAGCGGAAGCGCTGCAATTACTGATGTCCGGTATTCCGGGGAATGCCGCCGCCTTCTGGGCCGCCAGCCCAGGCCAGCGCTCCGGTTCCTACAGCGGTAACAACGGCAGGAGTGGGTACCCGTACGACATCTTCACCTGGTATTTCTTCCAGGGCCTGAAAGATGGAATTCGTACAACCGGAGATATGGAACGCTACCTGGAGCGCAATGTGCCGTTTACTTCAAGAAGGCTGCTGGACCGGGCCCAGGATCCCGGATTTGCCGGAAACAGCAGCCTGATGCTTGTAAGGGAGCGTCCGGACGAGCAGTAGGTATCGCAGGAATCTGCCCGGAGGGGAGGCGGAAATGGCATTGCAACTGTAACTGCACCAGCATCTGCATCTGCACCGGCAACTGTTACCTGTCTGTATGGAAAACGGCATATTCCCAGGGGGCAAAGCTCCATGACCCCACCTCGCTCAGGACTGCCGTGGAATCGAGGAACAGGTTGGTGAATGTGCCGGAGATGTTGCCGGAGGTGATTCCGAATTCGGCCGGACGGTCTGTCAGGTTAAGCATAACAACCACCTTGTCCCCGTCTTTTTCACGGGAAAACGCAAATATCTGATCGTCTGCCGTGGTGGTGATACGGTTCAGGGGTCCGCCGTGAATCCCATTGAACAGCGCCATGTTCTGCCGGTTCAGCTGCAGCAGGCGCGTGTAGAAATCCAGCATCGGGAAATCGCCCCATTCAATCGGATCCTTTTCAAAAAACTCAAGCCGTTTATCCATGGCAGCCTCCTGTCCGTTGTATACGAGAGGCATGCCCGGAATGGTTGCCGCCAGCACGGCAAAGGCCTCCACACCGTCACCCAGGCGCTCGAAAACCGTACCGTTCCAGCTGTTCTCGTCGTGGTTGGAGGTAAACTGCATCCGGTAAGCGTAGTCTGGAAAACGCTGGCGGTTCTCTTCCAGGTGCTGCTCAAATTCCTGTACGGTAATCCGGCCGGCAGCCAGTTCGTTCATATGGTGGTGGGTCTCCCAGGCATATGACATTTCAAACGCATGGATATGGTGTTCCGGTGTCTCGGCCTCGGCAAGCATGAAAACCGGCTTGATGGCGTCAAGGCGCCGGCGTGCTTCATTCCAGAATTCGGTCGGAACCATGTCGGCCACGTCGCACCGGTAACCGTCGATATCAAATTCCCGCACCCAGTATTCCAGCACTTCATGCATCATCCGGTGCGTCTCGGGATTGCCGTAATCAAGCTGGATCACATCGGTCCAGTCTGTGCCCGGCGGAATAATGAAATTGCCATCCTCATCCGTTTCGTAGAGTTCGGGGTGGGATTGCGTCCATACCGCATCCCAGGATGTGTGATTGGCCACCCAATCCAGGATCACGTACATGTCGTGTTCGTGTATCTGACGGACAAGGTCGCGGAAATCTTCCTTCGTACCGAATTCCGGATTGACCCCGTAATAATCGTAGATCGAGTAATAACTTCCGAGTGTGCCTTTTCGCTCCTTTTCACCGATCGGGTGGATAGGCATGAGCCACAGAATGTCGACGCCCATGTCGCGCAGGCGGGGCAGGTGCCCTGCAAAAGCGGCAAATGTACCCTCTTCCGAAAACTGCCGCAAATTCACTTCGTAGATGGTAGCATTGACTGCCCAGTCAGGGGTCTGCGGAGGGGTGGGGTATTCGGGCTGTTTCTCCGGGCTGCAGAAGGAGGTGGATATGGCTAGCAGCAGCAGGAACGGAACAAGCTGCCGGATCGCATGGCGGGTGGATGGTTGGTATGCACTCATGGTAACAGGGTATCGATCATTGGAAAGTCCAGGCCGAAACGGCGCTGGTTATTGACTATGTAAAATACTGGAATTCACAGCAGAAATGAAAGCGCTTACTTTTCTTGAGAAAGTTGAGGGATACGGTAATAATTGCACATTTCCATTCGATTGTGGATATGAGTTTCTTTATATTTAGATTCTGTCAAAATAAGGAACTTCCGATGCCTCCGGTTTGGTTAAGGAGATGGGCGGAACAGACGGCTGAAGTTTATTATATCCAAGCTTCAAAATGACCGTCTGAGCCCTGATGAGATATCATACCGGATCCATCCAACACACCTAATCGTCTTACACCTGTTATGAGTGATACCCAAACCATCGAAAGCCTGGTAAAGCAGCCGTACAAATACGGTTTCAAAACCAATGTCGAATACGATTACTTCCCCAAGGGTCTCAACGAGGATATCGTGAACATGATCTCCGACATCAAGGAGGACCCCGATTTCATGCGCGAATTCCGGCTGAAGGCATATCGGCACTGGACGACCATGAGAGATCCGCTGTGGGCCAATATCAAGTACCCGCGCATCAATTACGACAAGATCCAGTTCTACTCGGCTCCCAAGAAAAAGCCCAGGCTCGACAGCCTGGACGAGGTGGATCCCGAGATCCTTGAAACGTACGAAAAACTGGGTATTCCGCTTTCCGAACAGAAGATGCTGGCAGGAGTGGCCGTGGACGCGGTATTTGACAGTGTTTCCGTGGCTACCACGTTCAAGGAAAAACTGGCCGAAGCCGGTGTGGTTTTCTGTTCCATCTCCGAAGCCATCAAAAACTACCCTGACCTGGTGAAAAAGTATATGGGTTCGGTAGTGCCCTACAACGACAACTTCTTTGCCGCCATGAACTCGGCGGTCTTTTCCGATGGCTCGTTCGTTTATGTGCCGAAGGGTGTGGTAAGCCCGATGGAGCTTTCCACCTATTTCCGCATCAACAACGAAGAGTCGGGCCAGTTCGAGCGCACGCTCATCATCGCCGAGGAAGACAGCTACGTCAGCTACCTGGAAGGGTGCACCGCGCCGATGTTCAGCAGCAACCAGCTCCACGCCGCCGTGGTCGAGCTTATTGCACTCGATCGGGCACAGATCAAATACTCAACGGTCCAGAACTGGTATTCAGGTGACGAGAAAGGCGTGGGCGGCATTTACAACTTTGTGACCAAGCGCGGGCTGTGCAAGGGTGACTATTCCAAGATCTCCTGGACACAGGTGGAGACCGGATCCGCCATCACCTGGAAATATCCCAGTGTGATCATGAAAGGCGACCACTCCATTGGCGAGTTCTACTCCGTAGCGGTGACCAATGACAAGATGGAAGCCGACACCGGCACCAAGATGATTCACCTTGGCAAGAACACCAACAGCACCATCATATCCAAGGGAATCGCCGCCGGTAACTCGCAGAACAGCTATCGCGGGCTTGTAAAGATCAGCCCCAAGGCTGCGAACTCCCGCAACTACTCTGTGTGCGACTCCATGCTGATCGGCGACCGCTGTGGTGCGCATACCTTCCCGTATCTGGAGGCCGGCAACAACACCTCCAGCGTGGAACACGAGGCCACCACCTCCAAGATCGGCGAAGACCAGATTTTCTATCTTCAGCAACGCGGTCTTGATGAGGAGGATGCGGTCTCCCTGATCATCAACGGCTTCTGCAAGGAGGTCTTCAAGGAACTGCCGATGGAATTTGCCGTTGAGGCGATCAAGCTTCTGGGCATCAAGCTCGAAGGCAGTGTGGGATAAGCACCCGATAACGCCTGGCAAAACAATTTTTCAAATAGTAAACGACATACCCCAAACGATAATACGTACATGCTGACAATCAAAAATCTCCACGCAGAAGTGGAAGGAAATGAAATCCTCAAAGGAATCAATCTGGAAATCAAGGCGGGCGAGGTGCACGCCATCATGGGTCCCAACGGCAGCGGCAAAAGCACGCTGGCCAAGATCATTGCTGGGCATCCGTCATACGAAGTAACCCAGGGTGAGATCATTTATGAAGGTGAGGACCTGATCGAGATGGAGCCCGATGAGCGCGCCCGCAAAGGGGTCTTCATGGCGTTCCAGTATCCGGTCGAGATCCCGGGTGTGAGCAACTCCATGCTTATGCGTGAGGCATACAATGAAATCCAGAAAGAAAAAGGCCTGGATCCTCTTGATCCCCTGGAATTTGAAGATTACATCATAGACAAGCTCAATCTTGTGGAAATGGATCAAAAGCTCCTGGATCGAAACGTGAATGTGGGCTTTTCCGGTGGTGAGAAAAAACGCAATGAAATCCTGCAAATGGCCGTGCTGAAACCGAAACTGGCACTGCTGGATGAGACCGATTCCGGACTGGATATTGATGCGTTGCGTATCGTATCGGAAGGTATCAACAAGCTTAACACCAAAGACAATGCCGTTATGCTGGTGACCCACTATCAGCGCATCCTCAACTATATCACCCCTGACTTTGTCCATGTGCTGGTCAACGGCCGCATCCACAAGTCTGGCGGAAAAGAACTGGCACTGGAGCTGGAGAAACATGGCTACGAATGGGTAACTGCCAACACGGAAGTAAACGGAGAGGCAAAATAATGACAGACATTGCAAAAGAAACGCTCTTTCTGGACCGGCTCCTGGATCGTTTTGAAGCGGCAGGGTTTGTCAACGGGAAGGTGGCAGAACTTCAGCGTGAAGCGGCCCGGGAGATCACCGGAAAAGAGCTTCCGACAACTCGGCATGAAGAGTGGAAATACTGTTCGCTGAAATCGCTGAGCAAGGAAAATTTTGTGCCGGCCCAAAACATAGCTTCTCCCAAAGTGCCGGCTGATGCTGCCGGGTATATCTACCCCGAGGCCGAACATCACCACTTGGCCTTCATCAACGGGGTGTACAGCGAGAAGCTTTCCAAAACCGACCGGCTGCCCGAAGGGGTGATCGTCGCCAACCTGGCCGACGTGCTGGCCGAGGGGAACGAGGTCGCCCTGAAGCATCTTGGCAAATATGCCAAATGGGAGGACGATCCGTTCGCGCCGTTCAATACCGCTATTTTCCGTGACGGGGCATTCATATATGTCCCCAAAGCCGTCAAGGTCGCCGATCCCATCCAGCTTCTGTTTATCAATACAGATGAGCGGGAGCAGTATGTGATGACGCCGCGCTGTCTGATAGTGGGTGACCGTTCCAGCGAGATGACCGTAGTGGAAGATCATATCGGGCTGGGGAGTAACGTGTACCTGAACTGTCCGGTTTCCGAGATCGCCCTGGCCGAGAACTCGCACATGACGCATGTCAAGCTGCAGCGCGACAGCAAGAAGGCGTACCACATCTCCCGTCTGGCAGCCGACATCAGCCGCGACAGCGATTACAAATCCTATGCCGTGCAACTGGGCGCGCATCTTTCACGCAGTGACGTGAAAGCGGTGCTGACCGATGAGAACACGCATGCCACGCTGGACGGACTGGTCATGGTCAACGGTGACCAGCTCTCCGACACCCACAGTGTGATGGATCACACCATGCCCAACTGCACCAGCCACCAGCTGCACAAGTGCATTATTGACGGGCACGGCACATCGGTCTTCAACGGCAAGATCTTTGTACGCCAGGATGCCCAGAAGACGGATGCGTTCCAGGAGAACCGGAACCTTCAGCTCTCAAACACCGGGATGGCCTACGCCAAACCGCAGCTGGAGATTTTTGCCGACGATGTCTCCTGCAGTCATGGGGCCACCATCGGTCAGCTGGACAAGGACGAGGTTTTCTACCTGCAAACCAGGGGGCTTCGTGAAAACCAGACCCGTGAAATACTCACCTATGGATTTGCACTTGACGTGATCGAGTCCATTCCCGTGCCCTCCATCCGGGAGCGGCTGAGCAAAGAAGTGGAAGCGTATACTCACGAAAGCAAATCCATCCAAGAACTCGCCTGATGGCCGACAGTTCCGTATCCATAAAATCATCCGCTGCTTTGGAAGCGGCGGGAACCATCGACATCGAGCGGTGCCGCGACGACTTTCCGGTCCTGCGCCGGGAGGTTCACGGCAAACCGCTCGCTTTTCTGGACAATGCCGCATCCAGCCAGATGCCGGAGCCGGTGATGCGCGCCTATACGGAATACCACAGCAGGTATCACGCGAATGTGCACCGGGGTGTTCACCTGCTCAGCCAGGAAGCCACTGAGGCCATGGAAGGGGCACGCGAAACGCTCCGCGGGCTGATCAACGCCCGAAGCAGCAAAGAGGTGATTTTTACTTCCGGGGCAACCGATGCCATCAACCTGGTGATGCAATCCTGGGGGCGCACCAATGTGGGCGAAGGGGACGAGATTCTCATCAGCACCATGGAGCACCACTCCAACATTGTACCCTGGCGGATGCTCTGTGATGAAAAAGGAGCTGTACTGAAAGTGATTCCGGTCAGTGATGACGGGGTGCTGGACATGAAGGCCTTTGCAGACATGCTCACCGACCGCACGCGGCTGGTGGGCATCGTCCATGTGTCCAATACCCTCGGAACGATCAACCCGGTTGCCGAGATCACCAGGATCGCCCATCAGCATGGGGTGCCCGTCCTCGTGGACGGGGCACAGGCCGTATCCCACATGAAAGTGGACGTGCAGCAAATCGATTGTGACTTTTTTGTGACATCAGGACACAAGATGTACGGTCCGACCGGCATCGGAATCCTCTACGGCAAGCAGGAGCTGCTCGAGAAGATGCCTCCATGGCGGGGCGGCGGGGACATGATCCTGAGCGTGTCGTTTGACGAGGTGTTGTACAATGAGCTTCCGTACAAGTTTGAGGCCGGCACGCCCAATATTTCCGGCGCGATCGGCATGGGCAAGGCGGCGGAGTACATCATGTCCGTCGGTTACAATGCTATCCACAAAAAAGAGCAGGAACTGCTCCGTTACGCCACGGAGCAATTACAAACCATTGAAGGATTGCGGATTATCGGAACGGCCCCGGAGAAGTCCTCGGTCGTTTCGTTTGTCATTGACGGCGTCCATCCGCATGACATTGGAACGGTCCTTGACCTGGAAGGTGTGGCGGTTCGAACCGGCCACCATTGCACCCAGCCGCTGATGGACCGGCTGGGGATTGTGGCCACCACGCGCGCTTCCATGGCGATGTACAACCGCAGGGAAGAGATCGACCAGCTGGTCGCGGGGCTGCGCAAAACCATTGAAATGTTCAGATAGTGAAGGAACGGCATGAATGACAAACTGAGCCAACTGTATCAGCAGGTATTGCTTGATCACAACAAGACACCGAGGAATTACCGTGTTCTTGATCCCGCTGATTTCGAGGCTCTGGGTCACAATCCTCTTTGCGGTGACAAATACAAGATTTTCATGAACATTGATGAAAATAACATCGTCACGGACGTCACTTTTATTGGTGACGGTTGCGCTATTTCAAAGGCGTCGGCGTCAATGATGACTACGTTCGTAAAAGGCAAGCACATTGATGAGATCGAGAAGTTGTTTCACCAGTTTCATGATATGGCTCAGGGCAAACTGGATCCCGAGAATGACCCAAACGACCTTGGTCGTCTGAAGATTTTCTACGGGGTCAGGAATCTGCCGGCGCGTGTCAAGTGTGCCACGCTGTGCTGGCACACGCTGCACGCCGCCTTGAAAGGAAAAGAGAAAGTGACAACCGAATGAGGCCGCATCCACCCAAAAAGTTTTGTACTACGCCAGAATGGCGGGCGTTTATCATCCTGAAAATAACATTAAAAATCACAAGATTATGCCGAAAATTGCTGAAATTGAAAGAACACCAAACCCAGATGCCATGCGGTTTGTGCTCAGGGAACCCATCTCGAATGGTGTGACCCGTTCCTATGAATCGCCGGAAGAGGCTATGGCCGATCCCTTTGCATCCGAGTTGTTCAATATTCCGCACGTGATCTCGGTCTACTATGTCGATCGCTACGTGACCATCACCCAGGATGGCAGCATTGACTGGAATACGCTGCTGCGCCAGCTGGCCCCGCCGATTCGCGAGGCCGAAGCGGTTGATAGTCTTGCTTCGGACGATCCCAACGTGAACGTGAGCGAGGAAGCGCTGACATCGGATGATCCGCGACTGATCGAGATCAACAAGATGCTCGATGAGCAGGTACGTCCATATCTGCTTGCCGATGGGGGTGGACTTAAGGTCATAAGCCTTGAGAATGATGTACTGAAAGTGCATTACCAGGGCGCCTGCGGCACGTGTCCCACGGCAACCACCGGCACACTGTACGCCATCGAGAGCATGGCCAAACGAATTGACCCCAATATCCGTATCGAGTCGGTATGACAGCGATTACCATTTCCGATAAAGCGCTCAAACAGATCAATGAAATTCGTCGCAGTGAAGGTGCCGACGAGCGGGCCGCGCTGCGCATCGGCGTGGTGGGCGGCGGTTGTTCCGGTCTTTCATACAAACTGGACTTTGACACTCAGGGTGCATCACAAGAAAAAAAAGACCAGGAATTTGAGGTTGCAGGCATTAAAGTGGTCATTGACATGCGCAGTTTCCTTTACCTTGCGGGAACGCGCCTCGATTATTCCGACGGGTTGGATGGCAAGGGATTCCACTTCATCAATCCGAATGCCAGCCGCACCTGTTCCTGTGGAGAATCATTCTCCGTGTGATCGCGACCTGGAGATCACGGCCACATTTTAACGCAACACATGTTGATATCCCCATGACTGGACATCAGACTGCAATAGAGAACAAGGTTGCCAAATCGGGACTTGTGACCCTGGATTTACAGAATTGGTACTCGCTGAAAGAGATTGCAGCATTTGATTTGAAGGAATATCTGCACATGGAGTTGATCCTGCGCGAGAAGGAGTTCCGGCAGGCTCTTGAAGAGCATGACTGGAGCCGGTATTCCGGGAAAATACTGACTGTATTCTGCTCCACCGATGCCATTATTGCCTCTTGGGCCTACATGCTGGTTGCGGCGCATGCCGGCCCGCATGCTTCGGACATTGTGTACGGCACTCCGCAGGACGCTGCCTTTGAGAGGTTCCGGAAAGGCCTGGATGCCGTAGACTGGTCCCAATATCGCGGGAAGCGTGTACTGCTGAAGGGGTGCGCCGATGTGGAAGTGCCGCCGTCTGTCTATTTATATGCTACTCAGAAACTGTTACCTTATGTGGAGCGCCTGATGTACGGGGAGGCGTGTTCTTTTGTGCCGGTTTATCGTGCTCCCCGAAAGGCGCAGTAGCCGGCCGAACGCTCCGCAGAGGTGCCACGGAGGCAGGAACCGGGCCGAATGGGAATGAAATGGCAGCCGTCAGTACAAATGGATTAGCCAGGTACAGGTGAAACAGTGCAATAAAATGATGAAAAGGCAACCGGGATGGATGAAATAGCCAAGCGCAAAAAAGACCACATTGATATCACAGCAGCCGGAGATGCCGGTTACACAAAAACTACCGGATTTGAGCGGTATGACTTCATTCACGATGCGCTTCCTGAAGTAAATTACGACGATATCACCTGTGAAACCAGGTTTCTGAACCGCTGGTTCAGTTTTCCGTTATTCATTTCCTCCATGACTGGCGGCCATCATGAGGCCACTCCGGTCAATGCCGTCATAGCGGCTTTCTGCGAGAAATACAACCTGCCATTCGGAGTTGGAAGCCAGCGGATCATGCTCGAAAACCCATCCACCCGAAACAGTTTTTCCATTGTGCGCGAGGAGGCTCCGTCGGCCTTTATTGCCGCAAATATCGGCGGGGCTCAGCTTGCAGGCGGAATGGCTAAGGAGCAGATCGAACACTTGATCGATGCCATACGTGCCGATGCGATCATAGTCCATCTGAATCCGTTGCAGGAATTGCGGCAGAAGCATGGTGATCGCCGGTTCAGCGGCATCAGGGAAGGGATCCGTTCGCTGGTCAATGATGTGCAGGTGCCGGTCATTGTAAAGGAAACGGGCGCAGGGCTCTCCGAGAGCGTCATCTCCCAGCTGCTGGATTGCGGTGTATCCGCTTTTGATGTGGCAGGCGCCGGCGGGACAAGCTGGGGCAGGGTGGAGAATATCCGCAACGGTCAGCTGGATCCGCATTTTACGGATGATTGGGGCATACCAACGGTGGACTGCCTTCTGGCGGCACGAGAGCCGTTAAAAGACAAATGCGAGCTGATTTCATCAGGAGGGATCCGCAGCAGTGCTGATATCGCAAAAAGCCTGTGCCTTGGTGCGGTGATGGCGGCAGTGGCCCAGCCGGTGATCCGGGCAATCCGCGATGGGGGTTATGACGGACTGGAGACCATGTTCCGTCAATGGGAAGATGATTTTCGCATGATTTTGTGCCTGCTGGGCTGTGAGCGTCCCACAGATTTGGATATGATTCACCTGCGGCGTGTTCAGGGTCGATGATCGCCAAACTTTTTCTTATATTTGCTCGCTTAACCGCTCACCCTGAACCTTCATGACACGACAAGATATTCGCAGGCAGCTGGACGATATCCTGGACACGGCGTTTCATTCCTTGACAATTCCGGATAAACCGGCATCATTATATGATCCGGTGCGCTATGTTATGGGAATTGGGGGAAAGCGGCTGCGACCAAGATTGCTTCTTCTCTCAGCCGGTTTGTGCGGCGGACGGCCCGAGCGTGCCATACCGGCCGCCCGTGCCGTCGAGATGCTTCACAACTTCACGCTGGTCCATGATGACATGATGGACAATGCCGGAACCCGCCGCGGCATGCCGACGGTGCACGAGAAGTGGGATGAAGCTGTGGCAATCCTCTCAGGGGATGTCCTTTTTGTGCTGGCTTTGCAGCAGCTAACCCTGCAGGGCGGGCATGGGAATCTGCCGGATTCCGTGAACAACCGGCTGATGCAGCGTTTTCTGGAAGCAATCCGCGTGGTGTGTGACGGCCAGGCCATGGATATGGATTTCGAGAACCGGGATGACGTTGCCCTGTCGGAATATCTGGAGATGATCGGCGCCAAAACGGCGGCCCTGCTTCGCTGCTCCATGGAGCTCGGAGCCATGACGGCCGGCGCCGGGGATAATGTTGTGGCGGACTGTGGAGAGATCGGGGAACATGCCGGTCTCGCATTCCAGATTCAGGATGATCTGCTTGATGCTGTCGGTGATACTTCCAAATTCGGCAAGCGGGTAGGGGGGGACATCATCGAAGGAAAGAAAACATGGCTTACGATCCGGGCTCTTGAGCAGGCCGATGACGCAGACCGGCTGCTTCTCCGGCAGATACTGGGAAGCGGCAATGCCACCGAATCGGACGTTCTCAGGGTCATACGCATCTATCACGATCTCGGGGTTATTGATGATGCCGTCAAAGCGATAAAAGAACACTATAACAATGCCTTGCAAAAACTCACCCTTTTTGAAGAATCCCGGTACCGAGAGGAAATAAAAATGCTCCTCGACAAGTTAAAGGTACGTGACAATTAAGGGTGTATCAGCTGTAACACGAAAATCAATATGCTTAAAATAAATAAAAGTATTGCCGCTCTTCTGCTTTTGGTCCTGCTGGCCGCCGGTTGCCGGTCCAGCCAGCACATTCGTCCGGGCGACACAATTGAAGTGGCCTTTGAAAAAGCCATGAGCCAATATGAACGGGAACGCTATTCGCATGCCGTTCGGTCTTTTGAAACCGTTCTTTCCATGGGACGGGGGACGGAATTTGCGGCGGATGCTCAGTTCTATCTTGCAAAAAGCCATTTCCACAACCGTGCCTACCTCTCGGCAGCCAGTGAGTTTCGCCGGTTTGCCAGGAACTACACCCGGGACGAGCGACGCAAGGATGCCGAATTCATGGAAGCCTATTCCCACTACAGATTGAGTCCGCGCTACAATCTGGACCAGACGGAAACCTACAACGCGCTCGATCGTTTTCAGCTGTTTGTAACGCGCTATCCGGGAACAGAACGTGCCCAGGAGGCGCAGGATCTGATGGACGAGCTGCGTGACAAGCTCGCGAAGAAGAAGTTCAACGCAGCTGAAATGTACATGAGGATTCGTGAATACCGTTCAGCAGCAATCTATTACGGCCTGACGGTAGAGCGCTTTCCCGGAAGCTCCTGGGCAGAAGAGGCGCTTGTCAACCAGATATTGGCGTACGTTTATTATGCGGAAAACAGTGTCCGTGATCGGCAGCAGGAGCGGTTTGAAAAAGCCGTGGAGAGTTATCAGCAGTACCTGCAGATTTTCCCCAGGGGTGAAAACAGGGAGCTCGCCGAGGAATATTATGACCGGGCTCTTACCGGTCTGTCACGTGTTTCCACGGTAACTGCTGAAAGATAGGGAATGGGGACAGGACTGTTTTTCGGCTCTTTCAATCCGGTCCATCGTGGTCATGAAAAGATGGTGGCATCTTTTTTGGGCAGTGAGATGATAGACGATCTTTGGATCATTCTTACGCCCACCCCACCCCATAAGCATGTAATGGAACTTGCATCGTTTGCCGACCGCTGGAACATGCTTGAACTGGTTTTTTCAGAGTCGGGAGGGGTTCATCTGTCTGATATCGAGCAGCGCCTGCCATCGCCTCACTACACGGTCCAAACCTTGACCTATCTGAGGGGCAGCTATCCAGACCGGTCTTTTTACCTCTGCATAGGCGGTGATACGCTTCAAACGCTTTCCACATGGTTTGAGTTCGAGAGAATGTCTCAAAAAAGCGAACTGCTGGTAGCCGAGCGACCCGGCATTCCGTTAAGCCGGCCGACAGAGCTGGAAATGTTTGCCATCCATTATTGCGAGCACCAGCCCCTGGCGGTCTCATCCACGGATATCCGGTTGAAACTGGCTGCGGGAATCGAACCCGGACCGGAGGAACTGGATCCGGCGGTTCTGGAGTACATTCGCCGCGAAGGGTTGTATGGGTGGAACAAGGCGGATTGACGAGTGATTCGTTTGCGTTATGGGAGGGACGAAACCGGTGGCTGGCTCCATACCGCTCAGGAGTTGTCCTTTTTTCTGAGTTTCTCAAAAAAGCGCCGCAACAGCATTTCACTTTCATCCTCCATGACACCCTGCAGCACTTCCATGCGATGGTTCAGAACCGGATGATGTGCAATATTGAAGATACTGCCGCAGGCTCCGGCCTTTTCATCCTGGGCACCGAACACAAGCCGGCCTGTCTTTGCCCAGACCAGGGCGCCGGCGCACATCGGGCATGGTTCCAGAGTAACATAAATGGTACATTCCGTCAGATACTTTTCTCCCAGATGGCTGAAAGCTGCTGAAAGAGCGATCATTTCAGCGTGCGCGGTAGGATCCGAAAGGAGTTCCACCTGATTGTGACCGCGTGCGATAATACGGTTTTTGTGGACAATGACGGCACCTACGGGCACTTCTCCGGCATCCGATGCTTTTTCGGCTTCCAGCAAAGCCTGCCTCATAAACCGGAAATGAAGGTCACCTGGAAACAAATTCTGGAGCGGGGTAGTCACTGGTGATTTGTCATTTGTATTAATAGTCTGGTACTGTTTTGAAAAAGATCCCGGCGGATGTATTTTTAAAGTGATTCATTTTTGATATTATGAGCACTTTATTTTAAAGAGTTACACGGTATGAAAACAACAACTCAAAGTGTGAAAGATATCGATCTGATTCGTAAAAAAATCAGAGATGTTCCCGATTTTCCGAAGAAAGGGATCATGTTCAAGGATATCACACCCATCTTGCAGGATCCCGAGTCCCTGATGCTGACTTCAAAGCTGCTTTTGGAACCGTTTTTCGGTCAACAGGTGGACCTGGTCGCCGGTATTGAGTCGCGCGGGTTCATTTTCGGTACCAGAATGGCAACAGACATGAATGCCGGATTTGTTCCTGTAAGGAAACCCAATAAACTTCCGGCTGACAAGATATCGGTAGAATATGAACTGGAGTATGGATATGACCGTCTGGAAATGCATTCCGATGCCATCAGGGAAGGAGATCGCGTAATCATTCATGATGACCTGATGGCTACAGGCGGGTCGGCGCGCGCTGCTTCGGAGCTGATCCGCTCCATGGGAGGTGTTGTAATCGGCTATTCCTTTATCCTGGAGCTTGTTTTTCTGAATGGAAAAGAGAAGCTGGAGCCGGGAGTTCCTGTATATTCCTTGCTGAAAATATGATACAAACAGGTTATTTAACCTATTGAAAGTTATGACAAGTCAGTTGATGATTAAACCAAACAATAGAGAATCTTTTGAATTGGTTATTTTATTGCGTTGTTTTTTTTGATATTTTGACCGATAGTGTTCATTCTAACAAATATTTTTGCAGGATTGTACAACGGTTTTCAAAAACAACTTCAGCATAACGAAACACGATCAATTAAAATTTAACGCTTAAAAAAATGATCTCAATGAAACATCTCAGATTACTGGGGAACATATCAGCGGCAATGTTGCTTGTTTTTGCGGTTGCCTGTGGCCCCTCACTAACCCTAACCGATGTCGACTACGCTCAGCCGATTGAATCCGTGGCAACGCCCGATCAAAACGGTAATGTGCAGGATGTCCGACTGGGAATCAGTTTCAATGTCACAGATCTTAACGTCAAGGAGCGTGGTGAAGGCTCATCTCTTCCTGAGGAAGTGCGCTTTATACGTAGCATAGACGGGTACTACTTTGTGACGGCTCCGGGTTACAGAAACGTTTATGTTTTTAAAGTCAAGGAACGTGCCCTGGATCTTACAGAGATAATCCGTGTTTCGGGAGCAGGTCTGGCCAACCCGGCTTTCAATCAGCGTTCTCCTTACATCCAGCTTGTTGATGGAGATGTTGAGTATCGTCTGACCAAAGACGGCCTTGCAAACTAAACCGAAATTTTAAGCTACAAGTATAAAGAACAATGGAAAAGCTAACTATTAAAACTGTACTGGCAACCCTCCTCGTGCTTGCTGTGGGATTCACCGGTCAGGTTCAGGCTCAATTTCAGTCTGACTTTCAGATCAAACAAAATTTTGATCGTGACCATGCCGAAGTACTGGAGGCGCTGAAAACCATTCAGACCTCTGATGAGGTGAATGAGGTCAATGAGAAGCTCAATGAGATGGAGAGCAGATATCGCGATAGCGCAACGCTGCTCAATCGGGTTCTCTACCCTGAAACATTAGATGGCCGCATGACGAATCTGCGCGAGCTTACCCATGTCACGGGTGATCGTATTGCCCGGATTGGTGAGAAGGGTGACACCATCGTGGTTCTAGAAGAGCGTATCTCGGAACTTACAACCGATGCCACCCGCTATCAGCAACGCGCTGACTCACTGAACAACCAGCTTGCAGCCATGCGCCGCTCCCGCGACGCCAATGCCGCACAGGCTCGTCGTCTTCGCCAGGAACTCGACAAGCGGGATGCTTTCATCATCAAGATGGTTGACTCCATTTTCGTTGCATACGAAAAAGTCGATCTGCAATCCCTTTCACCGGCCGAACGCCGCGGGCTTGCCCTTGAGATTGATGCCCAGAACGTGATGGGATACATCGAGTCGGTTGTCGATAACAACATCTCTTTCCTCAACACCCATACCGAGCTCAGCACGGAAGATTTCCTTAAGCTTTACGGCGTGCAGGTTGAATTCAACCGCATGTGGGAAAACATGGGCTATGATCTCGCTCAGGTTTATGTAGCGGAAACCCGCCGCAGTGAGCGTATAGGTTCCATCGTTGAGAAAGTCGATGAATGGCAGATGCTGATCGACGACGCAGCCTGGACCACCCTTTCCGATGCATTCGCCCAGAATAACATCGAACTGGCGCCGTTCAGCAACTCTCTTGAGTTTTACACCTCGCTCAATACGTATCTTGACGAAGCCATTGCACGTGCAGAAGATAATGGCAGCGATGAAGAAGTTGAAAATTATCAGAGATTTGCTGATTTCTGGTTCGGCACAGTCAAGCCCCGCTGGCAGGAGTACCTCATCGAAGCCAATCTCATGACCTATGAGAACTTCAATACCATCGATGAGAAGCTCACCGAGTGGAAGCTTCAGGCGCAGCCGACTTCCTATACCATGCTGATTCTTCTGGGTCTTGCCATCGTTCTGATTCTCGTGCTGCTCGCCCTCTGGCTCACGGCTCGCGGCAGGGATGTAAGCAGGAAATAATTGCCGGTGCGGACTGAACTGACCGCATTCTGCAGGTAATTCACAGCCGGATCCGGACTTGATTCAATCAGTCCGGGTTCGGCTGTTTTTGTTTCGGCAAACGACAAACCAACGAGTCTGCATGCAGGACGGGACCACCATGGCTAAATGCACGCAGCAAGGAATCCATAAAGCAGGTGAATTCTGTTGTAATCAATGCAGCGACAGGTATTTCCGCAGCCCCCATTCCATGGTCAGCAAGCCGATCACCAGAAGGAACCAGAACGGATTGCGGTGAAGTGCCAGTGACTCTGAAGTAGTTTCAAACCGCTGTTCCAGTCCGATATCCTCCCTCAGCAGATCAAATATTTGTCCGGCATTCTCATGGGGCAGAAAACGTCCTCCCGATGTTTGTGCGATAAAACGCAGAAGATCATCATCCCGTACGGTATTCAAAAATTCGCGGTTCACTCCACCGACCGAGAATGTGCCGCTTCGGCTGTCGATCTCTCTTTCTCCCCGGGAAGCCGTACCAGCAAACTGGTAGGAACCTTCCGGCAGATTGCCTATTTCAAGCTGATACCTTCCGCCGCCCTCGTTGCTCATGACATACCGCCGCTCGTCAATGTCATCGTTTTTCAAAGTTATTTCAATGACCGCATTCTCCTCCGGATCCCCCGATTCGTTGCGCAGAAAACCGTTGAAAACCACCGGTTCACCTATCTGGAATACAGACTCGGATGGAAACAGCTCCAATAGCTGCTCATCCGGCTGTGCCGCAGTCCATTTTACAATATTGTTCAGCAGATTATCCCAAAAAAGGCGGGTGTCTTCGCGTGTGCTGAGTGACCACCGGTACATGTTGTATGCATTCAGGTGAGAGACATTCCGGTTTCCGATGGTCCGGACAGCAAGCAAAGGGACCGATGTCTCGTTGCCGCGGTATGTTGACACCATCAGTACTGAGGAACCGGCAACCGCCCCGGCGTCACGGATACCGCCCCGGACCGGAGTAATCCGTAAATCCTCAGGAATCTCAAAATCCAGTATGGCATGGCTGCTGCGGTCTGCCGGAAGGTGAAACTGTACGTCCTGCCAGCGGAAGCCGGACTGAAAACGCACAGGGAGCTGACCGGATAACAGGGAAGAGAGGTGTGTGAGATCCTGTCCGGCAGAACCGATAATGACGAGGGCATTATCGGAAAAGCGGTCTGCAACCTGCCGTGCATGGTCGCTTTCCATGTCAATGTGCGGGAAGCCATGGAGAATCACCAAATCCAGCGTATCGGGCCGGTCGGGCAGTTCTCCCTCCACGTAGCTGTCGCTGGTGATCCAGGTCCGGTTTTCAAGGGTGATTTGCTTATCCTCCCTGAGAAACCTGCGGATGTTCCTGACATCCGGATGCACTTCATAGGCCAGATGGAGGATACGCAAGCGGTCGTCTCGCACATCCACCGAAAACCAGCGTGTATTATTCTGTGTGGTCCATTCTCCGGGCACTTCCGGGACATGGATCTGGAATTGCTGCAGCCCTTCCTCTTCCAGAAGAATTTCAAACCGCACCTGCTGAACCGATCGCATTTCCGACGAACGTATGACCTGCTCCCGCACCACTTCACCCTCATGAACCAGCTGCACCGGGATGTCACGGTCCGGGAAACCGTCGTTGAGAATGGATGCCTCTACGGTCAGCTGTGTGTTCAGAGAAGCGGTTGGATTGTGCGTAACTCTCTGCACAACAACATCATGTTGCCGGGAAGTGTCTCCGATTCCTATGGTGTACACCGGAACGGGCATCCGCGAAGCCGTGGTGGATGGATCCCGCCCCGAAGTTACGATGCCATCAGTTACCAGAATGGCGGCTTCATGCCGTTCCAGGACATCCAGTAGGTCGGAGAGAGCCCGGTCAATGTTGGTACGGCTTCCATCCAGTGGAAGCTCATCCGGTGAACTGACAGGAAATAGCCCGGCGTCGAAACCGAAAGTTTCAATTACGACATGTTCCAGGTCACCGGCAGGTTCCGGAGTCAGGAGATCCATGACTTCCCGGTAGCGCTCCTCGGTATAGGTTCCTTTTTCAACAGTTGTGCTTTGGCTGTTGTCCAGGATCAGGGCCAGATGCACCGGGGAATGCAGCTCTTCATTGATGGAAATGACGGGATTAAGCAGCAGGAGCAGCAGGAGCAGAAATGCGGCTGAACGAATTCCCATCAAAATCCAACGCAACAGCGGGGAAATTGCATCGGCATGCCGGTAGGTCCAGTAGGACAGTGCCAGGACGCCGGCGATCAGGACAATTACCCAGATAACCGGAATCGCGTGTTGAAAACCGTCAAATTGGATATTCATGAAAACCGGGGTTGAATCCGGGATATCACATCCCGGATTCCTGTTTCAAATAAGGTGATGCATACTGTGAGTGCGTTGCTGATGCGTCCAGATACAGTAACGGCTAGTGCCGGTATCTGTGGCGCAGGCCACCGGCCGGGGATGGCGATACCTCTGACATCAACCTGAGGTGTCAAGCAGCTGACGGATCAGAGAGACGGTGTTCAGGCCTTCTGCCTCGGCGGCATAGTTGTTTACGATACGGTGGCGCAGTACCGGGATGGCCAGGCTGCGGATATCCTCTTCGGTCACATTATAGCGTCCACGTGAGAGGGCCCTGGCTTTCCCGCCGATTACCAGAAACTGGGAAGCGCGCGGACCGGCACCCCAGCTCATGTACTTATTGACGAAATCGGGAGCATGACTGGTATTGGGACGCGTCATGGAGACCAGGCGGACAGCAAACTCGAGTACGCTGTCGGGTACCGGCACCTCCCGCACGAGCTCCTGATAGGCCAGGATCTGCTCGCCGCTGAGTATGGGCTGCACTTCCACCTGTCCGGGAGCCGTTGTCTGGCTTACGATATCCAACTCCTCCTGGAAAGAAGGGTAGTCGAGCCAGAGGTTGAACATGAAGCGGTCAAGTTGTGCTTCCGGAAGGGGATAGGTTCCTTCCTGTTCAATGGGGTTCTGAGTAGCCAGGACGAAAAACGGTTTTTCCAGATCATGTCGTATTCCACCAGCGGTGACATGGTATTCCTGCATGGATTCCAGCAAGGCAGCCTGTGTCTTTGGCGGGGTCCGGTTGATTTCGTCGGCAAGGATGATGTTGGCAAAGAGGGGTCCGGGTATGAAGCGGAAAACCTTCTTGCCGGTAGCGGCATCCTCTTCAATGATTTCGGTACCCGTGATATCACCCGGCATGAGGTCGGGGGTGAACTGGATCCGGTTGAACGAGAGGTTCAGGCTCTTGGAAAGCGTGCGGATCAGCAGGGTTTTTGCGAGGCCGGGAACGCCCACCAGAATGCAGTGACCGCGTGAAAACAGACTTATCAGCAGCTGTTCTACAATGTCATCCTGTCCAACTACGATCTTTGCGATTTCTTTGCGTAATACCGAAAAATCCCTTGTGAAGGCTTCAGCTGTTTGCGTTTTGCTGAATGTTTGTGTTTCAGACATGAGTTCTAAATGTCAGCGGTTATGGTAGTTAGTGCAGAACCTCGGGAATATCTGTTCCGCTTGAGGTTCACCGGCATTGGAAGTGTATCAGCGTCAGTTGGTTCCGGGAGGGACCTCCTGATCACCGGGCATGTCCGCATCCACCGGGATTTCAGGTGCCAGAGGGTCCGGCATATCCATGGGATCGTAATCGGGGACAGGTATCCGATACTCGACAAACATTTCATCACGCAGGTCCATGATCCACTCCGAAAGAATTCTCTGACTTTTCTGCTGAAGTGCGAAATTGCGAATAAGCTGGTAATCCTGTTCCAGGTTGGCCCTGTGCTCTTCAACGCGGTCATTCAGTTTGACAATGCGGAATGCCCGCTTGTTATCTTCTCCATACTGGTAGGATCGGGGGGGAGAAATGTCGCCGGGTTCTTCAAGCAGCAATACTGTGCGGTAGAGCGCCGGGTCCAGATCGCTTACGGGTATGAAACGCTGTCCGGTTTGCGGGTCGACCAGCCTGCCGCCGGCAGGACCGGTGTTGCGGTCTTCGGAATGCCTTCGGGCCATGTCGGCGAAACTTTTCCCTTGATGGACGATGCTGTCCCTTATGGCGGTAAGTTTTTCTGTGGCATAATCTTCATCCAGTTCATCCTCAGGCACGGAAATGAGTATATGATGGGTGGATATTCTTTGTCCCTGCCTTTCGTTCAGCCGGATGATATGGAACCCCTGTTGTGTACTGACAATCTCGGATATTTCACCCGGATCCAGAGCAGCGGCGGCCGCGGCATATTCCGGAAGCAGATCGGTGGCATTGACCATGGGCAATCCGCCGCCCTGGGACGCTGTCGGTCCGTCACTGTGACGCTGTGCCAGATCTTCCAGCGGCACGTCGTGATGCAAAATGGAATCACGCAGCTGGACTGCAAGATTTCGGGCATTTTCACGGGCTTGCGCTTTTGGCGGAGGAATTACGGTGATTTGGGAAAGGGAGACCGATTCAGGGATGATGGGCAGGGAATCTTGCGGAATGGAGTTGAAAAAATCAATTACTTCGGGACGCGTGATGTTGATTCGGCTGATTTTCTTTTGACGAACACGGTTGACAAGCAGATCCTGGCGGAACTGCTCGCCATATTCGGCCTTGATCTCCACGATCGTCTGTCCGAATGCCCGCTCCAGCTCACGTTCACTGCCCAGCTGCCGAACCAGTTCATCGATACGCTGGCTGAGGATGCGGTCCACTTCCGAATCACTTACAATAACGGAATCAATTTTCGCTTTCTCGATCATGACATAGTTGTCGATCATGGATTCGAGCACATAAAACCACATCCGTTCGTCGAACCGGTTTCCGTCCATCTGCTGCATGAATTCGAACACCCTCTGGTCAACATCGGACTGCAGGATGATATGGTCGTTCACCACGGCAACGATCTGATCGGCAACCTGCCGCTGCTGTCCCATCGCACTGAAGGTGAGTAAAAGTAGAAAAACGAAAGTGAAAAAAGAGCGCATAATGTATGATTGCCGTTTACAGGATTACATCCGGATGCAGATCACAGACTGTCCTGTACGATTTCTATTTGATGTTCTGGTATGGTTACGTCGTAGATACGTAGTTCATTGTTTGCCTGGGCCTTCAGGAACAGACTTTGTTCCATGGAACGAAGGTGCTTTCTTCGCCGCTCCAGCATAAGCCACTCGGTTATCTGGTCAATAACCCAGTCAACCTGGGGATGTTCACCAGCCTCCCTTGCATCGACAAGCTGTACAAAGTGATATTGATCCCCGATTCTCCTGATGGGGGATATCTCTGTCACACCAATTAGCTGAAGGAATGTGTTCATCTCTTCAAAGTGAAGAGCGGCAGTGGATACCGGGAAAAACTGCCGGGAGGTGCGGATGGACTTCTGGGGGCTTACCGAGAATTCCTCAGCCACGCTGGTCCAGCTTCTGCCCCTGAGCAAGGCATTGCGCGCATTTTGGGCATCTGACAGGGAGGCAGCAATCATATGCCGGAACCGCACGTGCCGTTCCGCGAGAACAAATTTGTCCTTGTTGCTTTCATAGTATGACTGGGCATCACTCCGTGTTACCGGATCATCCTTCATGTCCAGGTAAACCGCTTCATTGAAGGCATCCACGAGAATGGATTCGGTGGCCTGGCGGATACGGCGCTGTACCTCCGGGTTCTGTTCGAGCCGCAGGCGTCTGGCTTCGCTGACTTTCAGCTTGCGATTGACCCAGCTTTTCTGATAGTTCATGATCACCCTGAGACTGTCGGCGGCGTATACTTCGGCCGGGACATCGTTGATTACATCGCTTAGCCGGAGCACATGCGTGCCGACCTCTGCAAGGACGATGTCATCCTTGTCACGCACCCCGTGTTCACAGGAAACCATGACAAGGAAAAACGACAGCAGGATTAGAACACGAAGGGTATCAGTCATGTTGTTTCTGATGTAACTGCTGCACGACATCGGGGTGGATTTCCACGTTGTACCGTCTGCGCATCTGCTCCAGCCACTCTTTTTCACGTATGATCTGGTAGTCGGTAACGAGCTTGTTGAAGGCTTCCTCGAATGTCATGGGACGGGCTTCCATGATTTCTTCCAGGTACATTGTGGTCTGGCGGCGGCGGTATTCGAAATATGGTGAAAATTCACCTTCGTTCAGGCCTTTTAGCATGGAGTACGGTTCGCTTTCAACCCGGTTGACCACATCGCGACGCATAACGACGTTGGTGAACTCGCCCCGGATACTGTCGACCGGCTCACCCGCATCCACCAGAGACCGGACCCTGTCCAGGGTGGTGTCGGCACGGGCCGAAAAACGCACGTAACGGTAACGGGTGTCAAATTGGTAGTCATCGGGATTTGCTTCAAACAGGGCACGCAGGCGGGCGGTATCCTGCTGGGCATAGGTCCAGATGGAATCTTCGTTCACGCGGAAAACGGCCAGCCCGGTCAGGTAATCGTTGCTGAGATCGGCAAATTCGGGGAATTTGTCGCGTGTCAGGGATACCAGTTCTGCGTCAATGGCGTAATCACGAAACTGTCCGGCAAAGCGATGATGGTACTGTGGATTCGACTGCTCCTCCATGACGGGTTTGAGCCACTCGAGGTAGTCGCTGGCGGACCAGGTTTTGCCATGAAAGGAGAAAACGGTTTTTTCCAGAAGCGAGGCTGGATAATCAATCTGTGCAATGTTGCCGCGGAAGTGTTCCCTGGTGTAATCCTCGAACGCAACGAGATTCTCACGATGGAAGCGTGCCTGTCCCAATCGGCCGGCGTTCTCCAGTACGGCGCGCTCGTTATCGCGCAGTCTTGGCAGCTGGCTGAGCGTCTGGCTGAGTTCTTCGCGGGTCTCTTCACGGGTGGGCTGGTATATGGAGTCGAGTTTCATGATATGGATGCCATAGACGCTCTGGAAGGGCTCGGAATAGGATCCGACCTCGTCTATCTCCATCAGTTTGCGGGTAAATTCCTGTTCGTACATTCCGTAACTGACCCAGCCGATGCTTCCGCCGGAAAGGCGCGACTGTTCATCCTGGGAATACTGTTCCACCACATCAAACCACTCGGAATCCTGCTCCAGCTCTTCGTGTGCCTTCCATGCTTTTGCAAAAATGCTGTCAACAGGTTCGGAAACACCGCGAGTCATAAAGAAGATGTGTGCAAACCGCTTGTTGGGTCCGGTTTCGACCCGGTCCTTGACATGAATGAGATGATAGCCGAACTGGGTGCGGATCGGCTTGCTCACTTCACCCGGTGCAAGGGCGTATGCCGCATCCTCAAAGGGTTTGACAGCCCATCCGGCACTGAAGAAACCAAGGTCGCCTCCCATGCTCTGTCCGCGCTGGTGTGTGGAATACTCGTTGGAAAGCGTCATGAAATCCTTTTCGCCGCTCATGAAAAGTTCGCGCGCCTCCATGAGGCGGTTGTAAGCGTCGGCCGTGTCGGCGGGGGTGGCGTTTTCGGGAACTGCGATCAGGATGTGCTGGGCGTGGACCAGCTCTCTGGAGCGATCATCAAGTTCATCAAGCAGATGATCACGGATATGGCGTTCCAGCCAGTAGGGGTATGCCGACTGCCGTTCGTACTGTTCCAGTTCGGCGAGGATTTCAGGGTCTTTCATGTATCCGGCATCTTGTGCTACAGCCAGCTTGAGCCGGTAGTCCATGTAAAGGTCGGCGAACTCGGTGAGGCTTTGGTCGTCTTCGCTTGCCAGGGAATGGGACTTGTTGAATTGCTGCTGCAATTCCCCGAATGTGACGGGTTTTCCGGCTATTTTGCCAATGGTCGTTTCCTCGGGTGAAGGTGTGTGTGTTGACTGGAACAGGGCACATCCGGGTACGAGAAAAAGCGCCGTCAGGACGCTCAATCCAAGGGAGCGGTTCATATAAACTTTCAGGGTTTCGTTGGTTCGTGAAAAGTTGCAGAAATAGTTGTCACAATCTTCAAAGATAGGGTTTTTTGAAGACTCTTACGTAGCAAAAAAACGGGTGCGGAAGGCCGTTAGTATGATTTGTTTTATGCCGCTTGCCGGCCCTGATATCTCAGTAGAGCACCCCGGCAATGGTAGCGGACATGAGGTTGGCCATGGTGCCGGCAAATACGGCCCTTATGCCGAACTCCGCGAGTTCCGATTTGCGTGAGGGTGCCAGCCCGCCGATGCCGCCGATCTGGATGGCGATGGAGGCAAAGTTGGCAAAACCGCAAAGGGCGAATGTGGCCATGGCGATGGTTTTGGGTGTGAGGGCTTCAAGGCGGATGAGCTCGGAGAGGTCTGAGTAGGCGATGAATTCGGTGAGCACAATCTTGGTGCCGAGCATGGAGCCGGCAGTGACCGCATCCACCCACGGAACGCCGATGATGAACATCAGCGGGGCAAAGATGACACCGAGGAGCGATTGCATCGTGAGCTGGAAGCCGGGGAAGAGGCGTTCGAGTCCGATGGTATCCCCGAACCACAGGAACATGGAGTTGATCATGGCAAGCAGGGCGATGAATGCCAGTAGCATGCCGCCCACGTTCAGCGCCAGGCGAAGGCCTTCGGCGGCACCCGATGAGGCGGCATCGATTCCGTTGGCATCGGTTTTCTCAACCTTAATTTCGACATCGCCCATGGTAGCGGGGGTATCGGTTTCCGGATAGAGGATCTTGGCAATGACGATGGCGGCAGGAGCGGCCATGATGCTGGCGCCCAGCAGCTGTTCGGCAAAGAGCTGGCGTCCCACAGTCAGGCTAACTTCGTTGGCGACCGCGTAGGCATCCCCGAGCATCTGGATGTAGGCGGCCATGATGCCGCCGGCAATGGTGGCCATACCGCCGGTCATGACGGTGAGCAGTTCCGAGCGGGTCATCTTTTCGATGTATGGTTTGATGAGCAGCGGAGACTCGGTCTGGCCGATGAAGATGTTGGCGGTGACACTCAGGGTTTCGGCGCCGGAGGTTCCCATCAGCTTGCGCATGGCGGTGGCCATGCCGCGGACAATGGCCTGAAGGATTCCGTAGTGGTACAGAATGGTGGTTATGGATGCGAAGAATACGATGGTGGGCAGCACCTGGAAAGCAAAGAAATGTCCCATGCTTCCTTCCATGCCGGGACTAAGTGCAAGATCGCCGAAAATGAATTGCGCGCCCTCGGTGGTGAAGTCGAGAATCACCACAAAGAAGGATGAGACGATCCGGAACAGTTCTTTCGGCCACCCGAGCGGCGAGAAAAACACGGCCATCTGCTCTCCCTTGAGGATGAAGATACCCAGGGTGACCTGCAGGCCGACTCCGATACCAACAAGCCGCCAGCTGATGTTGCGGCGATTGTTGCTGAACAGCGTTGCCAGGCCGATCAGGAAGGCCATTCCTATTATGCCTCTGAAAAGATCCGTTATGTCCATGGTGATTTTGTTCGTTAAGTTTGGCCGGTATTGTTCCTGGTGCCGGCTTAAGATTTCTGTTCTTTTTTACCGGCCGTTTTTTTTGGCTCGGTCTGTTGCTCAGCCTGGTTGAATGCAATGATTTTTTTACGTTTCGGCGAATCGACGGGCGGACGGAAACAGTGTCGTGCCCGGGGCTCGTAGGCGTCTGATTCGCCGACGAGTATGCGCTTGTCACTCTTCACCACACGCTGCGAGTAATTGGCGGGCATACCGCTTTCCGCGCAGATGGCGTGCAGTTTCGTGACGTATTCTGCGATGGCGAGCAGTTCGGGCATGGGCTCGAACGGCTTCCCCTCAAAATCCATATCCAGCCCCGCAATAATGACACGCTTACCGCTGTTGGCCAGGGTGTTTGCCACATCGACAAGCCGGTTGTCAAAAAACTGCGCTTCGTCTATGCACACCACCTCGGCATTTCCGGTCAAAAGTACGATCTGGTCGGCCGTTGAGGCAACCACACCGGGAAGTGCCGTGGCATTGTGAGAGACCACATTGACCTCGTCATATCGCTTGTCAATTTCCGGTTTGACGATAAGAACCCGCTGGCCGGCATACTGTGCACGGCGGGCTCTGCGGATCAGTTCTTCCGTTTTTCCACTGAACATGCCACCGCATACAACCTCAATCCATCCTATGTTTTTTGATAATATGGTGGGTTCACTGATCATTTTCGTAACAGGAAATTAATGGATTGCCGGAACAACGGTTTTCCCCATCCGGATGGGTGGAGAGGTTTCCCTGAACAAGGGATGAGTATAAACCCGGAATGACCGGAATTTTCTATTTGATGCGCAATATATCCGGCCGGTCAGAAAAAGAAAAATGGAAAGTATAAAAAGATGGGGTTTCCTGGATGCCTGCAGGCCGGCAGTTCATACATGTTGAAGATAGCCTTATATTTAAGGTTTCAGATACACGATGACAGACCGGATTGTAACCCGGTAAACGGACTTGTTATATGACTGCAGCAAAAGTATTTCAAACGGATAGAGGCAGCGACGGCATAACCCGGCCGCTGAGTGAGAATGTCTCCATGCTCGGAAGCCTGCTCGGCCAGGCGGTGCAGTCCATTGCCGGGGATGACATGCTCGCCCTGGTGGAGTCGCTCCGGGTGCGCTGCAAGGAGGCCTATGAGGAGGGCAAGGATGCCGAAGTGTTGCGCAATGAGGTCCAGGAAACCATGAGGCAGTTGAGTCCGAATCAGATGGACTGGCTGCTTCGGGCCTTCACTTCCTTTTTCCATCTTGTAAACCGGGCAGAGCAGATTGAAATCACCCGAATCAACCGGGAGCGGGAGCTTCGGTCGGACAAGGATAATCCGCGGGACGAGTCCGTCATGCAAGCGGTGCACATGCTGAAAAGCGGGGGAATGAGCTACGAGAGGTTCACGGATATACTGATGGAACTGAGCATGGAACCTACACTGACGGCACATCCAACCGAGGCGCGCCGGCGCACCATCCTGCATATTCAGCAAAGTATTTCGGCGCTGGTTCTGCGCATCAGCACAGAGTCCCTGCTCCCCTCGGAAAAAGAGCATCTTCTTGCGGAGCTTTATTCGCTCATAAGCATTCTCATTTCAGCCGACGATGTGCGTCCCTCGAGTCTCAGCGTAATTGACGAGGTCAAAAACGGACTGTTTTTCCTCACGAACTCCATCTGGGATACCGTGCCCGGGATCATGACCGACCTTGAGGATGCCACCGAGTGCTATTATGGCAGGCGTCCGGAGCTCCCGCCGTTCCTGCGCTATCGAAGCTGGATTGGTGGTGACCGTGACGGAAACCCGAAAGTCACTGCAAAGATGACGCGCGAGACGCTCCGGCTTCACTATCAGGCTGCTTTCCTGAAATACGAGCATATATTGGAGAAACTGAGGCATGAACTGTGCATTTCCTCCAGGCACATCAGGGTGCCCCGCCCGCTGGCCGATTCCATCCACCGTGATAATGCCACCTTCGATATCGGTCTGAACATCATGGAGGAATGGCATGAACCCTACCGGCTAAAATCGCGTTTCATCCAGGCCAAGCTCCGGAAACAGAAAGAGTCACTGTTGGATCCGGCCGGAAACGGGCCCGGTCCCTACCCGGTTGCCGACTTCCTGAAGGACCTGAAGCTGCTTTCCGACGCTCTGGAGGAGACCGGTTTCGGAATCCTGTCACTGCGCGGACTGCTGCGCCGGCTGCGTTATCAGGTGAAGGCCTTCGGATATCATCTTGCAGCACTTGATATGCGTCAGCACAGCGATGTCTTCGGCAGCTGTGTATCGGATATGCTGGAATCTGCCGGTGTGACGACCGGCTATGAGGATCTTCCGGAAGACGAAAAGAATGCCATTCTGATCAATGAACTCAAGAGCTCCAGACCGCTTGTGCCGCGTCATGCCCGCCTGAGGGACAGTTCACTGGAACTGCTGGAAACATTTGATGTGGTCAGCCAGGCCGTGTCACGAAATCCCGATGCCATCGGCAGCATCATTGTCAGTATGACCCACGATGTCAGTGACATGATGGAAGTGCTTTTGCTGGGCAGGGAGACGGGACTCTGGTACTATGAGGACGGAAAGGTGGTCAGCCATTTTGACGTGGTTCCGCTTTTCGAAACAGTGGACGACCTGACCAACTGCCGTATTGTGATGGGAAAACTCTTTTCCAATGAAATTTACAGGCAGCATCTTTTGGCCAGGGAAAATTTCCAGGAGGTCATGCTCGGTTATTCCGACAGCAACAAGGATGGTGGCTACTGGATGGCCAACTGGGCTTTGCACAAGGCACAGGAGGCGCTGGCCCTGGTATGCCGCGAGCATGACATTACGTGCCGGCTGTTTCACGGGCGGGGTGGCACGGTTGGACGCGGGGGCGGCCGTTCCAATCAGGCGGTACTCGGTCTTCCGATGGTGTGTCACAACGGCAAGATCCGTTTTACGGAGCAGGGCGAGGTCATATCCTTCCGCTACGCCCTTCCGACCATTGCCAGAAGGCACCTGGAGCAGATGGTAAATGCCATCATTCGCACCGCCGGTGATTCGGAAAGGTCGGAGCATTCGGAATTTAAGCCGGATGGAGATGACTTTGCCCTTATGGAGGAGATTTCGAAACGCTCGATGAAAACCTACCAGCAGTTTACCCGGAAAACCGATGTCTGGCGCTGGTATGCCGCCATCACTCCTATTGAGTATATCAGCGCCCTTCCGATTGCTTCCAGACCTGTTTCCCGGAAAACGGGCAAGGAGGTGGACTTTGAAAGTCTTCGCGCCATACCATGGGTGTTCGCCTGGACCCAGACACGGTACAATCTGCCCGGCTGGTTCGGTACCGGCTCAGCCCTGGCATCATTCCTCGAAGAGCATCCTGAAGCGTTGAAACAGATGCAGAAACTGTACGTGCAGTCACGTTTTTTTCGCTCTGTAGTTGACAATGCCAGACGTGAACTTGCCCGGGCGCATCTGGATATTGCCGAAAGGTATTCCAGCCAGCTGGATAAGGGGTTCCACCATGTAATAGTTGAGGAGTTTGAAAGTACAAGCCGTTATTTGTTGAAGATAGCACGCGAGAAGGAGCTTCTGTCCGATAACCGGGTTATCCAGCGTTCCATTTCACTGCGCAACCCCTACACCGACGTCCTGAATCTATTGCAGATTGAACTGATGCGCCGTTACCGTGATCCCGAATTGGCTTCCACAAAAGTGCGGCATGCGCTATTTTCAAGCATCAACGGCATCGCTGCGGCGATGCAAAGCACGGGCTAGATTACCGGATGTATCTCCCGGGAAATTGCCGCATCTTACAGGTCCGGTACATGAACGTTGCCCAAAAGAATCCTGTATCCATCAAAAACCATTATTAAACCCGCCCGTTATGGCACTTGACCTGGCCACACCCGCACTGCTTTTTCCAGCCATATCCCTGTTGCTTCTGGCTTATACAAACCGGTTTCTTACTCTTGCCACGCTTATAAGAACGCTTCATGACCGGTATAAGAAAGACGAGGATGCGATCCTGTTTTATCAGATAAAAAACTTGAAGCAGCGGACCAGGCTGATCAGGGACATGCAGGTGCTGGGAGTTATCAGCCTTTTCCTGTCGGCATTGTGCATGCTGCTGCTTTTTCAGGGTCACATGGCAGCGGCCACCTACACGTTTGGTGCAAGTCTGTTGTTTCTGTTGGCGTCGCTGGCCCTGTCCATTTGGGAAATCCAGATATCGATAAGGGCGCTTAACATTCAGCTGGGGGATATGGGGCTTGACAAACCAGAGAAACCCGGATAAGAATGAGGCCGGGACCCTGAAAAAACGAAGCCCCAGGCAGAATCAGTGCCCGGGGCTGAAAACTTAGAGGTCAATGTAGTTTTGTGTCCTGTCCATGCAGTGCCTTTCGATAACTGCACTTAATTCAAGTACGAGCAAGTTGCAAGAATGTTGCATTTTTTTTCAAAAAAATCAGTGCGGCAGAAATTCAGGAAATATTTTCGGACTGTGGCCGCAAGGGTTGTTGTCGTACCCGTGCCGGATGGTATGCAACCGATGGAGCCGGATCACCGGATTCAGTCTGCCTGGAAGGTCAGCTGGTTTGCCGTACGAAGAGCATACCTTCCAGCCTTCTTGCCTGATCGGCAACCTGGGAATCCTCATATTCATTGAGGATGCGGCTTACCAGCCGGGTCGCGCGTGCGATCTCATCAGCTTCCATGGCAGCCTGGGCCGCATTGAAGAGGTTTTGCGGGGTGGTTGCTTCATTGATATCCCACTCGGCGGCTTTAACGAATACATCGGCGGCTCTGCTGTATTCACCCAGATTGGAAAGCACAACGGCGTGGAATGATATGGGCCCGACACCAAGTATTCCGCGGGGCGGATCAAACCGTTCGATGTGCCTGAGCGCTTCATCGTAATTGCCGAGTTCGGTTTCGGCAACGGCAGCGTAGTAGCGGGCAATGTTGCCGGCGTTGGTACGGCCGTAACTGTTAATGATGTCTATGAGGCCCACGCGAAGCCGTTCATCATTCCCCCAGAGAGCTGTTTCAAATTCTCCCTGCTGGAATGACTGTTCTGCGTTCACAAGAAGCTCCTGGGCTTCTGCTTCCTGGGCCTGTGAGTAGAAGAAGTAGAAAATGCCCCCGCCAACAATGAGGAGGAAGGCCACAAAAGCTGCAATGACTGCGGTCTGATTGCGCTTCAGAAAACTGATAAACAGATAATAACTGGTTAGGAGAGGATCCGTTTCCAGTTGTTCTTTGGAGAGTCGCTTGGCCATAATTGGGTTTTGAACCTGGGATAATAAGTGTATGTCAAAAGTGTGCTAAATATATGACTGTTTTGGCTGAGGACAAAATCAGGAGTTGGCCTCTGCAGGTCGCTCAAGCTGTCCGTGATGAAGTTGATGCACGGTTGGAGCGATCTCCGCAATCCGGGAGTCGTGTGTGATCAGGACGATGGCCGTTTGTTCCTTTTCCCGGATGTCCAACAGCAGCGAAAGCAGCTTGTCTGTATTGGTTTCGTCCAGGTTGCCGGTGGGTTCGTCGGCCATGATGATCTCGGGTTCGTTCATCAGGGCCCGGGCCACGGCAACACGCTGCTGCTCGCCGCCGGACAGTTCCGAGGGGCGATGGTCCATGCGGTGTTTCAGTCCGGTCTGTTCCAGCAGGTGCTCGGCCCGCTGCCGGATCTCTGGCATGGTTTTTCCGGCAATGAGACCCGGCATGAATACATTTTCCAGTGCGGTGAACTCGGGGAGCAGGTGGTGAAACTGAAATATGAAACCGATATTCCGGTTGCGGAATCCGGCAAGTGCTTCGTCATCCATCCTGGAAAGGTCGGTATTCCGGAATCGGATGGTCCCCTTGTCAGGACGGTCGAGCCCCCCGAGAATATGAAGGAGCGTACTTTTACCCGACCCGCTTGCCCCGACAATGGCAGCGAGGTCATGCCGGTAGACCGTAATGTCTACTCCCTTGAGCACATGTACGGGCTCGGCCTTTCCGGTGTAGCTTTTGTGGATGTTTTCGGCGGTTAAAAGAGGTATTCCGGTATTCACGATTCTGACCCTGTTTCAAATGCTGGGAAGGTGACGGGGGCAATATGCAGACATTTGCCTGTTGCAGGATCGATTTTGCTGAACAGGCCGCATATACGATTATCCCCGTTGGCCATTTTGTATTTGTGCGGAGTCTGGAGCAGGAAGCGTTTGATGGCTGTTTCCTTGTCCATCCCGATCACCGAGTGGTACGGTCCGGTCATTCCCACATCCGTGATGTACCCCGTGCCTTTGGGCAGCAGGCGGGCATCGGCGGTGGGGATGTGCGTATGCGTACCGGCTATAACGGATACTTTGCCGTCCACGTGCCAGGCGAAAGCCATTTTTTCCGCCGTAGCTTCGGCGTGGAAATCAACGAAGATAACCGGAGTTTCTTCCCTGATCTTTTCAATTACCCATTCTCCGGCGCGGAACGGGTCGTCGATCGGCTGCATGTAGGTGCGCCCCTGCAGGTTCACCACGCCAATCTTGAAGGATGTTCCGGGAATCTCGTATACACCGAAACCGAATCCATGTGCGCCTTTCGGATAGTTCATTGGACGCAGCAACCGCGGATCGGTTTTCATGTAGGGATAGATTTTCCACTTGGCAAAGCTGTGGTTTCCGCCGGTTATCACATGGATGCCCATGGCGTAAAGCGAACGGATAATCTCCTCGTTGATGCCCATGCCCTCATGGGAGTTCTCTGCATTGGCAATGACAAAATCCGCTTCGTATTTGCTGATCAGGGAGGGGAGGAGGGTTTCCAGCAGGGAGAGTCCCGGTGATCCGACGATGTCGCCGATGAACAGAACCTTAAGTGGTTTAGACATAGAAGCAGATGGAGCAACCTGTTGCTTTTGATGGAATAAAAAAACGCTGATGAAGCAGGCACAAGACAAGCTACCGTCAATGACAGTGCGGGTACTCACTCGAACCGGGTCTGCCTTCCACTATTCACTCGGAGTGACGTGAGGCCTGGCATTGCCGGACGAAGTTGAACACCCTTTTTTTTAAGTGTTGTGCTTGTTTATGTTAACCCTGCTTCAAAAGCGTTAATGAGAACGTTCTTTTAATCAGGCTACTTAAATATCGGAATTTTCCTGTTCAATTTCATCCAAAATCTTGCGAAGGGAGCCGTTGATATCCTTGAAAATGGTCGTATCGTCAACGGGGCCTCCGGGTTGCTCGCCTTCATTGGCCAGAAACAATTCCTCTGCAATGCTCAGGCAAGCCAGAACCATGATGGTTGACTCGGACTGGTTGATCAGCGCCTTGCGGAAGTCATGAAACCGCCGGTCAACGTAGTCGGCAATCTTCTGCATGAGCTCTTCGTCTCCCTCATTGATTTTGAGGGGATACTGCTTGCCCAGTATGGTTACCTTGATTGATTTCATCGGCAGGTTATATTCAGAGAAGAAAACGTTATTCTGTTGGTTCAGATGGTCGGTCCGGCCCGTGTACATAGCCGATCCCGGCCGGATGGTGCTTTCTAAAACCCGGGGTCGACAGCTCTTTAATCAAAGGGTTACGGACCTGATGACACAGAGGGTCCGGACTGGTCCAGGTGTCTGTCAATGCGTGCGATCAGGTCGATGATCTGCTGACGTAAAATTCTCTTTTCGTTTTCGTCAAGTGTGTCAAAAAGCGTTCGGGACGGTCCCCCGGTTTCCTCAGTGTCCGGTGTGCGGGGAACGCCGTCATGTGCATGCGGTCCGTCTTTTTTTCCTGCATGTTCCCTGTTAAGCCGGTCCACCTCCCTTCGTGCTTCGGCCAGCTGTCCGCGCACTTCCTTGAGCTGATTGCTGAACGCCTGGTTTTCCTCTTTCAAACGTTGATTATCTTCTTTCAGGTCGTTGACACCCGACTGGATCCTGGTCAGCAGGTCGCGAAACTCCTTATAGTATGGCTGGTCATGATATGTCACTGTTAATGCTCCGTTTAGAGTAAGAGACAATTTGCAGACTGCAAACATACTGCCGGCATTGTCAAAACTGCTGCCGATACAATGCTGTTGAAACTGCGTGTGGCAGCCCTGTTGTCACGAGCGCAACTCTGCCGAATACCCGGCAGCGAGCTGCTTCAAAACTTTCTGAACAACAGGTTCCACATCCTTAATGGTCAATGTCTTGGCATTATCCTGAAACGTTAGACGAAATGCAATGCTTTTTTGATTTTTTTCGAGAGTCCCGCCTTCAAAAACATCAAAAACTTCGACATTCACCAGCTGGGATCCTGCTGTTTTCAGCATTCCTGCCATCAGGTCTCCGGCGGCGACCTGTTTGTCAACTACAAGTGCCAGATCAAATTCAAAGGAGGGGAAGCGGGAAACCGGGCGATACACCTTTCCGGCGGCACGGCGGGCGATTTGCTCCAGCAGTCCGATATCCAGTTCGGCCGAAAAGGCGGCTGTCTCGACTTCGGTATGGGTTTTCCATGTTTCGTCAACTTCAAAGAGGGTGCCGATCACATGTTCGCCTTCTCCGCTGTTTCCCCGGTTGGCGCCGATGCCGTTGGTCACCAGTGTGAGCTGGCGTCCGGAAAGCTTCCATCGGGTCTGGTTCAGAATGCCCAGGCGGGTAAGTATGGATTCCACTGCCGCCTTCAGGTCAAACAGGTCGCAGTCCCTGGCAGGTACTTTCCAGTGGTCGGTGTGGGTCTTGCCGGCAATACCGATGTGCAGGTGCGTGGCCTCGTGGATGCCTTTTATCCAGGTTCCCCCTTCTATGTCCCTTCGAAAGATGTTGCCGATCTCGAAAAAGCGGACACCGGCCGCTCCGCGATTGAAATTGTAAGCCGAGGAACGCAGAAAGCCGTAGAGGAGCTGGGTGCGCAGCAACGCCTGGTCCCTGGTGATGGGGTTGAGGGTGGGTACTACCACCGACGCTCCGCCGAGCGCATCCAGGAACCGTTCCGGCAGCAGGCTGTTGGTGTAGATCTCCTTCATCCCGGCACTCACGGCCGCCTGCCTTGCCTTTTCGCGGAACTGCTCGCTGAAGGGTACCGGTTCGGGATTGGCAATGCTGATCCGGTCAGGATCGGGAATGTTGTTGTAGTCATGGATTCGGGCCACTTCTTCGATCAGGTCGATCTCAGTGGTCACATCCGGGCGGAATGTCGGGACAGTGCATCTCCACACAAGCGGTTCGGCCGATTCCGCCTCGGTTTCAATTTCGAGCCGGTTAAGGATGCCCGTGACAGCGTCCGCATCTATTTTCGTCCCGAGTACGGCGCAGAGGCGTTCGTACCGAAGCAAAACCGGCAATGGCGGTGTTTTGACCGGATGCACATCAGAAATTCCCTCGATGGCTCCTCCGGCAAGTTCAAGGATCAGCTCCGCACAGCGGAGCGCGGCGGCTCCGGTGATGGAAGGGTCCACACCGCGCTCGAACCGGTAGGAGGAATCGGTCTGAAGCCCCAGCGTGCGGGAGGTCTTGCGGATGCCGACCGGTTCAAACCATGCCGATTCGATCAGCAGGTCGGTCGTCTCCCCGGTAATTTCCGAGTTGACCCCGCCCATGATGCCCGCCAGGGCGACCGGTTTCTCCCCGTCACAGATGAACAGCGAGCCGGCCGGAACCACGCGTTCGGTGTCATCCAGTGTGGTGAATTTCGTTTCTTCGGGGAAGGAACGCACGTCAATTCTGCCACCGGCCAGTTTCTCAAGGTCAAAAGCGTGCAGAGGCTGCCCGAGTTCCTGCAGTACGAAGTTGGTGATATCGACCACATTGTTCACGGGACGGAGTCCGATGGCCGTGAGCAGCTGTTTGAGCCATTTGGGGGATTCGCCAATGGTCACTCCGCGTATGACAATGCCCACATAACGGTGGCATTTGTCCGTGTCGGTGATCCTGATCGTCTCCTCGCCAAGCCGGCCGGTTATTTCGGGAAGATTGTCCAACGGTTTTTTCAATGCGGCGCCCGTCACGGCGGCCAGGTCGCGTGCCACGCCGAGATGGCAGGTGGCATCGGGACGGTTGGGGGTCAGCCCGATTTCAAAGACGGAATCTCTTGCCGATCCGGCCACATCCCCGAACGGCGTTCCCGGCACAAGTTGTCCATCGAGGACCATGATGCCGCTGTGGTCGTCACTCAGGCCCAGTTCATCTTCGGCGCAGATCATCCCGGCAGATTTCTGACCGCGTATTTTTGCTTTCCTGATCTTGAAAGGTGATCCGTCAGGCAGCGGTTTGGGCAGTGTGGAACCAACCGTAGCCACCGGCACCATTTGTCCGGCTGCCACATTGGGCGCTCCGCAGACGATCTGGGAGGGCTCGCCTTCGCCGATATCCACCCGGCACACCACCAGCCGGTCGGCATCGGGATGCGGCTGGACGTCCAGAACTTCACCAACTACGATTCCGTCAAATTGTGCTCCGGTCAGCTCGATATCCTCAACTTCCAGGCCGGTGAGGGTGAGTTTGTCGGCCGCATCCTGCGGCGAAGGAACTCCTGACAGGTAACGGGATAACCAGTTGTAGGAAACTTTCATGTGTTTAAAAACTTTGGATTCATAAGGTCACATAGAATGTCCATGACAATTATAATCATGCGACTGTGTGTCCTGTCATATGTCCGGTCATGGACATTTCATCAGAGAGAAAACGGGTTTGTGCTCGTGGCCGGCCGGTGCGGCACTCAGCCGGCTTGGCGCACTTGGTTAGAGAAATAATGGCTGTTATGAAAACTGATTCAGGAACCGGAGATCGTTGTCGTAAAGCAGGCGGATATCGTCAATTTCGTGCCGCGACATGGTGATGCGTTCAACCCCCATTCCGAAAGCGAATCCGGTCCATAATTCGGGGTCGATATCGACGGCTTTCAGTACGTTGGGATGGACCATGCCCGCACCCAGTATCTCCATCCACTGACCGGGACGGTTGCCGGTTTCCCACCAGATATCCATTTCCAGGCTGGGTTCGGTAAAGGGGAAGAAGGAAGGCCGGATGCGGTATTTCAGATCCTTTCCGAAAAGATGTCCTGCAAAGGTGATCAGCGTGTGTTTGAGATCGGCCAGACTGACGCTTTTGTCCACATACAGACCTTCGACCTGGTGGAACAGGCAGTATGACTTTGCGGTGATGGATTCATTCCGGTAGACACGGCCGGGCATGATGGCGCGCACGGGAGGCTTCTGCTCCTTCATCAGGCGGATCTGCACAGGGGATGTGTGCGTTCGCAAAACCAGGTCGCGGGCGGGATCCTGTTGGTCCTTGCGGATGAAAAACGTGTCCTGCATGTCCCGGGCGGGGTGCTCCGGCGGGAAATTGAGTGCTGTGAAATTGTGGAAATCATCCTCCAGTTCCGGTCCGTCGGCGATGGTGAAGCCCAGCCGGTAGAAGATGTTTTTTATCTCTTCCAGGGTCTGGGAGAGCGGGTGGGTGGAGCCTGTCGGATGCGGAGGTGGCGGGAGCGTGGGATCATCAGTGGCTGTGACGTCTCCCGATTTACTGGCATCAAGTGCGGCTTTGGCATCATCGAAGCGGGATTTTGCCTGCTGTTTCAGTGCATTCAGCTCCTTTCCCAGCCGGGCGCGGTCTTCAGGCGCTGCCTTGCCGATGCCGGCCAGCAGCTCGGTTATGACCCCTTTGCGTGAGAGATAGGTAAGGCGAAAGGACTCGACGGCCTCTTGTGTGTCCAGTTTATACGAGGCAATGTCGTTTTTTACTTTTTCTATATCGGAAATGTCTGGCATGACAGGGCAAAATCAAAACATGTAACGGAAAGAACGGTTCCATACATAAAAAAACCGGCAGCATCATGGTAGACACTGCCGGCTTTTTTACAGAATCGGAATCAGGATTTCTTCTGTGCGGCTTCCACAACTGCGGTGAAGGCCTGTGGATCGTGAACTGCGAGGTCTGCCAATACCTTCCTGTTGATCTCCATATCATGGGAGTTCATGGCACCCATGAGCTTTGAGTAGGTAGTCCCGTTGAGACGGGCAGCAGCGTTGATACGTGCGATCCAGAGTTTTCTGAATTCTCTTTTGCGGACTCTCCTGTCGCGGTACTGGTACTGAAGGGCTTTTTCTACTGCGTTTTTAGCGACAGAGTAGACCTTGCTTCTTGCACCCCAGTAACCTTTCGCTTGGTCAAGGACCCTTTTGCGACGGCGACGGGAAGCCACATTATTGGTCGATCGTGGCATTTGTTCAGTAAGTTAATGGTTCGTAAAAAATCAGGAATTGGGAAGCAGGCTGCGCATGCGCGGCAAATCGACTTTGGCGACCAGGGTTGCCGTACGCAGATTACGCTTCCTTTTTGGTGACTTTTTGGTGAGAATGTGACTGGCGTACGCTTTTTTCCGTTTCAGTTTACCGGTTCCGGTAGTCTTGAAACGCTTTTTGGCGCCGCTTACGGTTTTCATTTTAGGCATGATTAACCCGAAAAATTGGTTAAAAATTTGCAAGTACCTAAAGTAAAAAAAATGCCGCTCAGCAGCAACTTTTAAATCGAAGCTAACCGGGACAGCAGCACCGCATTCCCGTGGCATGCGACAGGGAAGAAGGGTTTGCCGGGATTGTTCAGGAGATCAGGAACCCGGACCCTTGATCGGTGCGAGCACAAGTGACATCCTTTTTCCTTCCAATTTGGCCGGTGACTCCACTTTTCCGAGATCCTCAAGGTCATTGACAAAGCGATCCAGAAGCTTTTTTCCCTGGTCGCTGTAAATGATGTCCCGTCCCTTGAACTGGACCGTTGCTTTCACCTTGTTTCCCTCCTTGAGGAAACCCTCGGCATGGCGCTTCTTGAATTCATAGTCGTGGTCATCGGTTTGCGGACGAAAGCGCAATTCCTTTAAAACAACGACATGCTGTTTCTTTTTCGCTTCTTTTTCCTTTTTCTTTTTCTCGAAAAGGTACTTTCCGTGGTCCATTATCTTGCATACAGGAGGAGCGGCATTGGGTGCCACCTCGACCAGATCAAGATTCAGGCTGTAAGCCAATTCGATGGCCTGCCCAACCGGAAGGATGGCGTGCTCATCATCGGGCTTTATGACACGTACCACGTCAGCCCGGATAGCCTCATTCACTCGTTCTTTTGGGACAGATTTGCGAACGGCATGACTTTTGAATCGTTTTCCGATGGTTGTTTCTCCTTTATTTGTTTATGTAAACGTCGTTTCGTCATTGCAGGCTGCGGTAGCTGGTTTGGCCCCGCTGCTCATGACGAAAGTACTTATGATAGCGGTCACCCGACATCCGGGAGCGTCTTTTCAGTTACTTCCCGTTTTATTATCGAAAGAAATTCTGAAAAATTAAAGCTTCCGATATCACCTTTTTTGTGCTTTCGAACAGAAACTGTTCCGTTTTGCTTCTCTTTTTCACCTACAATCAACATGTATGGGGTCTTGGAGGTTTCCGCATTGCGTATTTTTGCGCCGATTTGTTCTCCCCTGAGGTCGCAGTGTACCCGGATTCCCCCTTCGGCGAGTTGTTTGCGGTACGCTTCTGCCAGATCATTGAACTGGTCGGATACCGGTATGATGACCGCCTGCTGCGGACTTAGCCAGACCGGGAAATTGCCCGCGAAATGCTCAATCAATATGCTTGTAAATCGCTCCATGGAGCCGAATGGCGCCCTGTGGATGATCACCGGCCGGTGCTTCTGGTTGTCCGGGCCCACGTAGGTGAGGTCAAAGCGCTCGGGCATGACGTAATCTACCTGAACGGTCCCGAGCTGCCACTTCCTTCCGAGAGCATCCTGGATAATGAAGTCGATTTTCGGTCCGTAGAAGCTGGCTTCGCCTTCGGCGATACGGTACTTCAGGCCCATTTCGTCTGCAGCTTCCTGAATCTCCCTCTGGGCGCGGTCCCACAATGCCCGTTCGCCACCGAACTTCTCATCGTTGTCATCGCGGAAAGAGAGGCGGATATCAACGGGCATATTGAAAGTAGAGAATACAAATTGCGTAAGATCGATACAATTGATGATCTCATCCTTGAGCTGGTCGTTCGTGCAATAGATGTGGGCATCATCCTGTGTAAAACCGCGCACGCGTGACAGGCCGTTGAGTTCGCCGGACTGTTCGTAGCGGTAGACGGTGCCGAATTCCGCAAGCCGCACGGGCAGATCGCGGTAGCTGTGCATCTCGTTGTCGTAAATGCGGTGGTGGTGCGGGCAGTTCATGGGCTTGAGCAGATAGCCCTCGTCATCCACCTGCATGGGGGCGAACTGCGAGTCCTTGTAGTAGGGGTAGTGTCCGGATGTGCGGTACAGTTCCAGGTTCCCGATGTGCGGCGTGATCACTTCCTGGTATCCGCGCCGCAGCTGCTCATCCCGCAGAAAAGCTTCCAGGGTGCGCCGCAGGATGGTTCCTTTGGGCAGCCACATGGGCAGGCCGCTTCCCACCATGCGGTCGATCATGTAGATGCCGAGCTGGGGTCCGAGTTTCTTGTGATCCCGTTTTTTTGCTTCCTCCACCTGGTGTAGAAAGGCATCCAGCATGCTTTTTTTCGGAAAGCTGATCCCGTAAATACGGGTGAGCTGCTTGCTTTTGACATCCCCCCGCCAGTAGGCCCCGGCGGTATTCAGCAGTTTGACGGCCTTGATGGCACCGGTGTCCGGTATGTGCGGCCCCCGGCACAGGTCGGTGAAATTGCCCTGTTTGTAAAAGCTGATGGTGCCGTCTTCCAGGCCGCCGAGCAGATCCAGTTTGTAGGGGTCGTCTTTTTCCTTGTAATGGGCAATCGCTTCTTCCTTGGGGACTTCGAACCGCTCGAACCGGTTTTTCTGACGCGCCAACTCCTGCATTTTTTCCTCAATGGCAGGCAGTTCTTCGGTGCTGATGGTACGGTCGCCGAAATCAATATCGTAATAGAATCCCTGTTCGATGGGAGGGCCGATTCCCAGCTTGACACCCGGATACAGGGCTTCCACGGCTTCGGCCATCACGTGTGCCGATGAGTGCCAGAACGCCATCCTTCCATCCTCATCATCCCAGGTATTGATGGCAATCCTGCCGCCGGAAGACAGAGGCCGGTGCAGATCAAGGACCGTATTGTCCACGGTAATGCTCAGGGCTTCACGGGCAAGGCGTCCGGAGATGGACTGTGCGATTTCGTACCCTGTAACCCCGCGATCAAAAGTTTTCCTGCTGCCATCGGGAAAGGTGAAGGTGAGTTTTTGGCTGATGTTCTGGTCAGACATGTAGTTGGTTGTGGTTAATCGAATCGGTGCCAAGTAAAAACTGGAAAATCGTAATAATATACGGTTTGATGCAACGAATATCCGGCTGTAACGCATTTGCACGGAAATACGTGTATGCCGTTCCATTCCATGGCTGCCTGTTGCCGTTCATGGACATGGACTTGTCAGACATTGAACCGGAAAAGCATGATATCACCGTCTTTTACGGTGTAGCCGCGTCCTTCCGAACGCATTTTGCCCGCTTCACGCGCCGCCGCCTCCGATTCAAGCTGGTCGAAGTCCCGGTAGGATATGGTTTCGGCCCGGATAAAGCCGCGCTCAAAATCCGAGTGGATGACGCCTGCGGCCTGCGGTGCCTTGGTGCCTTCGCGGACGGTCCAGGCACGCACTTCCTTTGGGCCGACCGTGAAAAAGGTGATGAGCCCCAGTTTATTGTAGGCAGCCGATATGAGCCGGTTGAGGCCGGATTCCTTCAGTCCGATGGAATCCAGGAATTCCCGTTTTTCCTCATTGTCAAGCTCGGCTATTTCAGCCTCGATTTTGGCACAGGCCACAATGGCCTCGGCATCATCCCGCCGGGCATGTTCACGGACGGCCATCACGTGATGGTTGCCTTCGCCATCGGGCAGGTCGGCCTCATCCACATTGCACAAATAGAGCACCTTTTTGGCTGTGAGCATGAACAGTTCACTGAAGGCCGGGTGCTGCGGATCCCAGTCTTTGAAGGAACGAACGGATTTGCCCTGTTCGATGTGCCCGCGCAATCCGGCCAGCATATGCAGCTGGTTCATCAGGGTCTTGTCTCCGGACTTGGCCAGTTTTTTGACGCGTTCCTCCCTGCGCTCCAGTGTTTCCAGGTCCTTGAACTGCAGTTCAGTGTCAATGGTGCCGATATCGCGGATCGGGTCGATGCTCCCCTCCACATGCACCACGTCATCGTCCTCGAAGCAACGGACAACATGGATGATCAGATCCACTTCCCGAATGTGCGAAAGGAAGGCGTTGCCTTTTCCCTTTCCTTCCGAGGCGCCTTTGACCAGGCCGGCGATATCCACAAATTCAATGGTGGTGGGGGTGACGATGCGGGGTTTGACCAGCTCGGCAAGCCGGTCCTGACGGGTATCCGGCACCGGTACAATGCCGACATTCGGATCGATGGTGCAAAAGGGGAAGTTCGCAGCCTCGGCGCCGGCGTTGCTGAGGGCGTTGAACAAACTGGACTTGCCGACATTGGGCAATCCGACAATTCCGCATTTAAGGCTCATATCAATTTTTGCATTCAAGTACTTTGAGAAACTAACTATCGTCCGTATTCAATCCATGTGATCAGGGGGAATAATCCAGGTATTCCTGGCTGAGGACGGTTTTTTCAGGGAGGAGCAGTGCGCTCAGGTGGCCGTAGCCGCGATCGGGAAAGACACATCCGGTATCAATGCCCATTTTGCGGTCATTGATGAGCGGCTCTTTGACAGGAGTGTGTCCAAAAACGACCGGTTTTTCCCACACCACCGGTTCGTGCACATGGCGGCGCTCCCAAAGAGCCATGTTTTCAATATCCGGCAAAGCAAGCAGCTCCTCTACACGGCGTCCGGGGTCAAGCCCGGCATGGATGAACAGATAGTCAGGTGTGTCAAACCACAAACGGGTTTGCTCAAGAAAATCCCTGTGGTCGGCGGGCAGTTCAGCGGGATCATTTATCCGGTACGATTTCAGAGTCTCCACTCCGCCGTTGATCAGCCAGAATGTGTGCTCTCCGGACTGGATCGCATCCAAAAGCATTTTCTCATGGTTGCCGCGCAGAAAGACACAGTGGTGCTCACGGGAGAATTCGATGACGCAGTCCAGTACCCCTTTGGAGTCGGGTCCCCGGTCGATGTAGTCGCCTATGAAGACATGGATGCGGTCACGGTAGGGCCGAATTTCCTCAAGCAGAGCTTTCAGGGACCTGGCACAGCCATGGATATCACCGATGGCGATGTATTTTTCTGCGTTCTGGTTGTGTTCTTTGTTGCTTTTTTCCAATCGGCAGGGAGATCCTATGGGTTCTTCTTTTTTTTCAGCGGACGTTTGATCCTGGGTTTTTTCGGACCTTTCTTTTCGGGTCCGGGTGCATCGGAAGCATCAGGTGCATCGGAAGTTTCCGGTGCATTATTTTCTGCAGCTTCATGGCTTTCGGGAAGATCTGTCGCATCGAAACCGCCGGATTCCGGAGTATCCTGCCCCGGCCCGGTATCATGCGCGCCGGGATCCGCTGGACGGTCGGCATCGATTCCGTCTCTTTTCCGGGATTTTCTTTTTCGTGCGGGAAGATCCACGAGCCCCCGTCCCTGTTTGTTCAGGACGCCGTCATTGTGAAGTGTAAGCACAACGGCATCGAGGATTCCATTCACAAAGGGTCCGGATCCCGAAGTGGAGTATTTCTTGGCAATCTCGATGGCTTCATTGATGGTGACCTTTGCAGGGATGTCTTCAAAGGTGAGTATTTCCGTTATGGCCATCTGGAGGATGACGCGGTCCACTACTGCCAGTCGTCCGATTTCCCAATTGGAGATATGGTCCCGGATTATCTCATCGGTCCGTTCCCGGTTGTCTGCAGTGCGCAGGAAAAGACGCTCGGCGAAATCTCGGCCGATGCCATCATCCCGAAGTTCGGGTTTTATTATAGTGTCAAGAACATGTTCCAGGGAAAAACCACCGACTGTGAACGCATAAAGCGCCTGCATGACGGTTTCCCGGATTTGACGCCGGTTGGACATAGGAAAATCAATAAAGCTGCTGTACAGTTACAAACTTTAAAAGATAAGGAAATTCATTGATAAAAAGGGAGACAGTTTTACCGGAAATCCATTGTGAAAATCTTGAATTTATATAATTGTTTATTATATATAAAACAACAACTTATGATGCTCGGATAACCAGGCATTTCGGTTTATTCCGGATACAGGTCAAATTCACCTAAACCGGTTTGGGGGGCAATGCTATGAAACGCATGATTTGGCTCGCAGTATTTCTGTTTGCAATGAATCAGACGGATGCTCTTTCCCGGAGTACGGGCACCGTGGAAGTTCTGGTACTTGACAGCTACACCGGCGCTCCGCTGGAAGATGCCAAGGTTATCCTTTTCCGTAATCATGTGGCTGCGGACTCGATGCACACCTTGAGCGATGGCCGGGCTTTTTTCACCTCTGCCCCCACTGGCACGCAGCAAGAGCAGCCGGGGATTCCCGGTGAATTTTACTTGTCCGAAAACTATCCCAATCCCTTCATTGACCGCATGAGCGTCGAAATGGGTCTGCCGGGTGCCGAATCTCACACGCTGATGGTATACAACATTCTGGGCCAGCATGTTGCATCCAAAAGCGTCTCCCTGTCAGCGGGGTTCTATACCCTGAACCTGAATCTTTCCCATTTGCCCACAGGCATCTATTTTGCTGCGGACGGCCGGGGCAGAGCCGCAGACGATCCGGCTCATGAAACTGGGTCGCGCAACTCCGCAAGGCGGCCCGGTCATGTCGGTTCATCCGGGCACCCGGGAGGACCGAAATCAGATCATCCTCAGCACCATACAGGATCTCAGCGTACTGGATCAGTATGACCCGGGGTACATGATCAGAGTCACCAGGGCACGGTACAACACCGAGGAACTGCCGCTTACGCTTGCAGAGGATGTGATTCAGGTGTATTTGAGCAGGAACAACCGGTTGGCGTTTCTGGTTGAAGACAACGACGGTCCGGTCACCGGATTCAGCTATGATGATTCGGGGACGGATTTTCACATGTATCCCTATTTGATGGATGGAAACCAGGTACATATGCACATAATGAGTTTCAGCGGGTACGGGTTGGGCGGATCAACGGAACAGGACCGTGCCGATCAACTTGCCCTCGAGGCATGTGAAGTCAGGAAACAGGTTGTGCAGCAGATGTCAGTGATATTGGCCAAGTCGGCTTTTGGTGTGCTGAACGGCTATGATACAGGAAAAATCCCTGTTGATTTGCTTTACCCGCTTTTCGAGGAGTGGTTCGAGCAGGGTGTGAAACCACTGAAAGAGGCTTCCATGACGGACTCCGACCTGCTGGTATGTGCGCTGCCCGGAATGGGAAGGGGGGCCGGATGAGGATGGGAGAATATTTTTTGAAGATTTTGAAACCGGTGAAATAGAACTTCCGCATCTTTGGGCGGTTGGTTTTATTGGATTTTACCAGGATCAGGAAGTCAGAGACCTTTCACTTCAACAGCATCATCTTTTTCCGGTCCACGAACGACCCGGCCATGATTTCATAAATGTAGGTTCCCGATGCCAGTCCGGAAGCGTCGAAAGTAACAGTGTGGACACCCGGCTGGCGCTCTTCGCGGACCAGCACCCGCACCGGCCGGCCGAGGATGTCGTAAACGGTCAGCCGCACATGGGCCTGCTCCGGAAGTTCAAAACGGATGCGGGTGTCCGGGTTGAACGGGTTCGGATAGTTCTGGGCCAGCTGGTAGCGCGTCGGCAGCTCCTCCTGATCCCCGGCCGAGACATCATCCACAATGGAAACGTAGGCCGTATCGGCGGCATCCTGGTAATGGGCAACCACATATCCTTCGCTGATTCCGTTGGCCAGGAATCCGCCGCGACCGTATTCCGCGTCAAGGCCGCCGCCCGTCTCCCAGGAGACATCACCCTGGGGTATTTCCATCGGGTCGTTCCAAAGGTCGTACCCATGAACGAAGAAATTGAAGTTCTCCCCGGGCTCTACCTGTTTCTGTTTCGGATGGATGCGGATGTGGCCGAAAACCTCGCCGTCGTACGGCTCGGAAATGGCGATCAATGCGTTGGCTACCCCTCTCTGCCAGTCGGAGTCGGTGGGACGGTGCACCCACTCGTCATTGACGATCAGGGTGCTGGAGCCGCCGCCGTCCAGGTTCACGGCATTCCAGGCCCCGAAGCCCTTCATGATCTCGGCCATCTCCTGCATGGTCGCCCCCCGGCTTGCCGTCTGGCGTCCGTCAACCACGACAAACCAGACGCGACCCTCGTCCTCGCTGATGCCCACTGCCGAGCGCGGGTGCCGGTACATGTTGTGCGAAAACTGGAATCCCTCGAGCCCTTCAAAGGTAGGGGGAAGCTGTCCGTCAGTGATCAGGCGCGGACCTCCGCCCATGAGCTGTGCCACATACGCTTCCAGGGCGTCGGTCTGCAGGTCAAGACGCACCGTATCGCCCACAGAGACGTTTTCCTGCAGGAACGTACGGGCATCGCCGTGTCCCGAAACGACCACATGTCCCAGCGGGATTTCCATATTCCCGATATTGTGCTCCTGCTTTACGACCACCAGGTCGGTCGTCCCGTTGTAGGTCAGTTCGGTTATGGGCTCAAGCAGGATTTCATTGCCGAACTCGTTGGTTCCGGTCGTGTTGCCACGCCAGTTGTCGTAGAGCACCAGAAAGTTGGTGGATCGGTTGATGTTGCGTCCGGTCAAGGCCATCTCCAGCGTATCAACGGCAATGGTGCCGGTGACGCGTTCGTTGAATGTCATGGTCACACTGAGCGTGTCGCCGATTGCCAGGGTGTCGGTCAGGGTGGATGCGACCGGTCCGTGCGCTGACAGGATATAGTAGTCACGGCCGGGAATGGACATCGACCCTTCGCCGATCTCCATCTCGCGGGCGACAAACCGCAGCGGCTTGCC
>SKNT01000007.1 GCA_007120385.1 Balneolales bacterium | reverse complement strand
TGTGCAGGGCGCTTCCGAAAATCCGGACCTTTTCCAGGAGCTGTGCGTATGTGACTTCCGGGATCGGGGTTTTGTTCAGGTCGATGAGGGCCTTTCTGTTGCCGAACTGTTTCGCCGATTGCCTGAGCATGTCCTGCACGGAGACAATGGTCCTCGTCTCGAAGAGAGGATGGTCAGTATTCATAAGAAATACCTGTGCTTGAGGGGGAAAAATAGTGTGCGGCGGTTACCTGTTCCGCCAGGTACAATCTAACGGTTCGTCCGCATATTAGAAAGTGCAATCGTATGCAAAGAAAGGAGCTAACGCACGTATGGAGCAGACCGGGTTTTTGAACGGAGCCGCTCCGTTCCGGATCCGGAGCGCCATCCACAAGGATCAAACAGGGTTACGGCTGCTACAGTGTCACCGAAAGGCCGAAAGTGAACATCCTTGGCAGGCCCACGCGGATGCCCTGTGGGCGCCGGGATGCGATGTAGCGTTCGTCGGTGAGGTTTTTGACCGAAACAGAGAGGGAGGCATCGTAACGGACCGGGAGCCGGTAGCGCAGGCCGGCATCAAGGACGGTGTAGCTGTGCAGGATACCGTCGCGTCCGTTGCCGGTGGATTCGGTGCGGTTGAGCACGTCGCCGTACTGCTCACCGGTGTAGGTCGCTTTCAGGTAGCCGGACAGGCCCGTTGTGTGGGAAAGGGAGAGCCGGGTGAAGCCGGACCATTCCGGGGCGTAGGGGAGGTCGTTGTCCCGGATGTTGACGATCTGTCCGCCCGAAGTCACGAACCGGTCCTCGCTGAAGCGGGCCTGGCTCCAGGTGCCGCCCAGTTCCCAGTTGGTTGTGAACTGCCTTCCGGGCAGATCGGGGTGCAGACGGACAAGAAACTCCAGTCCGTGATGCTGCGTGGCTCCGCCGTTGGTCAGTCCGGCGGCGTTGGGCATGCCCTGTCCGCCGGATGATTCCGAAACCGGGATAATCTGGTTTTCGAAAGTCATGTAGTAGGCCGTGACCTCGGAGCTCAGGAAGCGCAGCGGGCGCAGGCGGAAACCGGCCTCGTAGCTCCAGCTCCACTCGGTGTCCAGCTCCTCGCTCTGGCCGGTGGCTGTGAGGGCGTCCTTGACCCTGGGCGGACTGAAACCGCGGTGCACCCCGGCGAAAATCGACGATTCGGGGCCGATCTGGTAGTTGATCCCGAGTCCCGGAATGAAGGCCAGCACTTCGTCACTTGATGTGCGCTGCACGTCCTCGAAATTCACACGGAGGATGTCGCGCTCGTAGCGGAAGTACTCCACACGCACACCGGGCGTGGCCGTGAGCTGCGGGGTGGCATAGAACCGGTTCTGGACGAACGCACTGGTGGCGTAGCCGCTGCGGATTTCATCGTCGCGGATGTTTCCGGTGGTGGGACTGTCAATGATGCCGTTGACACGCTGCTCGAAGGCACGCTCGTACAGGTACCGGAAGCCGGCATCCAGCTCGTTCCTGTGCTGGCCAAGGTGGAAGCGGGCGCTGATGCGCGGCTCGAAGCCGATCACTTCAAATTCCCGGTTCCGGTTGCCGGTACCCTCACGCAGCCAGATGGCGCCGAACGGCTCGTCAGGATTGCCGATAACGGTGGGGTAATTGCGTCCGGCCACCGGCTGATTGTCGAAGTCCTGCCGCGACCAGTTGCGCCGGGTGGTGTAGGCGTAGGCCGTGGTGCGCAGATGCACGTGGTCGCTGAAGAAATAGTCGTGGGCAACGCTAGCCGAGTAGCGCCGCACGTCCAGCTCATCGTCCGGGGCAAGCTGTTTGAAATCATAAAGACCGCTGTCGAACATGGGCTGGCTCAAACCGACATACGTGGCGTTGGAGAGTTCGTCGTAGATGCTCATTTTCACCCCGAGCACCGAACGCTGACCCATCACCAGCTTCCACCGGGCGTTCAGGTCGTTGAGGTGGAAGTTGAGCGGACCGATATTGTCGGCGCGGCGGTGCAGATAGGTGACCTGAAACCCTGAGTTGCCGACGGTATTGCCGTAACCGATGCGTGAGGTCAGGTAGCCGTTCCCCCCGCCGGTGACATGCGCATCGAAGGTGGGATCGGCCGGCGGGTCCGCCGTCAGGAAGTTGATCACCCCGCCGATGGTCCGGGGACCGTACATGATGGATCCGCTGCCCTTGATCACCTCCACCCCGGACATGCGGGAAATGGAAGGCGTGTAATACATTTCAGGTTCGCCGTAGGGTGCCAGCGCCACAGGGATCCCGTCCTCAAGCATCAGCACATTGCGGCTCATGTCGGGATCCAGACCGCGGATGCCGATGTTGGTCCGCAGCCCGGCAGGATCGTGGTTGATGGCGTTGATGCCCGGGATTTCGCGGAAGATCTCGGCAGCGCTCACCGGCCCGGTCTCCTCGAGGCGCTGCGCGGTGACGAGCGCCGCCGATCCGGGAACCCGTGCCAGCCGGCCCGGGGCACGGCCGACAATCTCCACCGATGGCATCTCGTAGCTGGCGTCAAGGATCGCCCGGAGCCCGGTCTGCTCGTCGCTACGAATGGCCACCATCTCCCGGAAGGTCTGATACCCCACGTGGCTTATCAGGACAACATGCTCGCCGACAGGGATGTTCTCGAGCAGGAAGCTGCCGTCACGGCGGGTAATGGTGCCTTTGTTGAGCCCGGGGAGGACGACGTGGGCATAGGAAAGAACGTTGTTCTCGTCGTTCAGGACGAGTCCCTCAAGTGAGCCGGCCGGACCGATTTCCGCTTCTGTGGCAAGTATAAGGCTGAGGGTGATTAGCAGGCAGGGCAATGAAAACATGGCATGCAAATATTAAAAGTAATGATTGTCGCAGTCCTGGAGCGTGTTCCCACCAGTTTATGTGACCGGTTTCACTCAGAAAAAGACCAGATCGGAAATAATATTATTCAGAGTAGTCTTGTAAATTCAACTTTTTACGCCTCAAATTTACCGAACGTTTTTTTTGTTGTCAATTATTATTTGTATTTAATCTAAATAGAAATTAATTGCACTGGCTTATTTGCTGCAAGACCGCCGGCGCGCAGGAAAGAACGGTGCATTTCGATCGTTTAAAGCGTTTTGTGAGTTGGTCCGCATCCCGTAACTTTCTTTATTCCGTTTTATCCCTCAAAATGTCCCCTGAGCCGTTCATGTTCCGAAACCTGCTTATGAACAAGCGCCGGCAAGCATTCTCCTGCCGCCTGATGAGACGCTGGCGCCGGCCCGTTTTGCGACCGATTCTGCTGCCCCGGCTGATAATGCTGTCTCTGCTGATCACTATGACGGTTGGGTTGCATCCGGCCGCATCCCAGACCATGCTGCTGCCGGAGCGGGTGCCCGGTGATACGGTGATCACGTCAGTGATCCCGACCGCCGCCTATGCTTCGGATATTGGCCTGATGGGAGCCCTGGCCTTGAGCCGGTACCGCGAACATCCTCTGTACCATCCGTTCAAATCTCTGACCGCATTGCGGCTTCGGGCATCCACAAAGGCCTATCTGGAGCTGCGTGTCATTTACGAGCATACCGAAACACTGGGGAAGCCGGTGCGGTCGCGCTGGGTCATGAACGCCGAGCGGCACCCGTATGACAGCTACTTCGGTCTCGGGAACAGGACGCCATATGACAGCCAACGGTGGGACGACGAATACTATTTCTATGATGTCATGCGGATCGGCTTGTCCTGGGAGGGGCGAAGAACGGTCTTTCGTCCTGATAACAGCCGGGCCACCCTGGGCGTCACCGGCTATACCGGCATCCGTTACGAGCAACCCGTCAAAAACCAGGATAACTTCATCAACGATGACTGGCCCATCGGCATCTCCGGCGGATGGACCAACCGTCTCGGGCTGGGCCTCATCTGGGAAAACCGGGACAGCGAATTTGCGGCCACTCGCGGAAACCGGTTTATGCTGAGCGGGAAATGGACACCCCCGTTCCTCTTAAGTGACTATCCGATGGCTATTGTGGAAGCCGATGTCCGGCAGTTTGCAACCATCCCGTTTCCGTGGATTCGGCCCGTACTGGCTATGCGCGTGGCCGGCGCGCACGCTTTCGGAACCGTTCCCTACTGGGACATGCCCTACCTCGGCGACGAGCGCACACTCCGGGGATACCCCATTTACCGCTTTCGGGGTGATGCTTCCCTGTTTTACAATGTCGAACTGCGCACCTGGCTGTACGAGCATTCCTACTTTGAGATCAAATTCGGCATCCATGGCTTTCATGACGGCGGACGAGTATTCACCGGCGAGGACCGTTTCCGCGACATCCTGAGCGACTACCACCGAACCTTTGGCGGCGGCATTGCCCTGGCCCTGTTCTCACCCGACTTCATCGTTCGCTTCGATGCCGGTTTTTCAGACGAAATGATGCGTCTCTACATGAACATCGGCTACATGTTTTAGGGGTGGATGCGGGCCCGGGCACCGTCCGGGGCTATTACAGATAGACGTAGGTGCACCCGTCGCCGCCCTCCTCGATCGGGGCCGCTTCAAAATGTTTGACGTCCCGGCGGGAAGCCAGATGTTCATGCACCAGCTTGCGCAGGATTCCGTCCCCTTTTCCGTGGATGATGGTGAGCTGGCGGATGCCCCGGGAAAGACCCTCATCCACAAAGTGCATGACTTCCTGCACCGCGTCCGGGCCGCGTCTACCCCGCACATCCAGGGATCCGCGGAAGGGTTTTGCCATGCCGCGTTCCGATCCGGATGTGCTGATCCGGTAGCCCTGTGAGCGGCGGATGTCCGGTTTGCTGTCGGATCGGACCAGGTTGTCGTACTGCGTTTTGATCCGAAGTCCGTTGACCTCCACCGTGGCCTGTTTTCCGCTCAATTCCACCAGTTCTCCCGTCATGTTGCTGTCGACCAGCCGGACGGGATCGCCGGTTTTCGGTGGTTGACCGGCACCTGCTGTCGTTTTCTGCTTCCGTTTCTTTTTTCGCTGCTGCTTTTCGCGCACCTGCTGGTCCAGCTGCTCCACCTCAAGCCGTTTATCCCTGAGTTTTTCCTTGTCGCGTTCGGACGCCGCGCGTATGGCCTCCTCGATTTTCCGGTTGGCATCACGCAGCAGCGCTTCGGCCTCCGCAATGGCTTTGGAGCGTATCTCGTCGCGTTCCTCCCGGATGAGCGCCAGCCGTTTGTCCAGCTCCTCCCTGGAGCTCTGCCAGTCGCGCTGCTGGCGGCTGATTTCCGCTTTTTCACGCTGCAGCCGCTGCGACTCCAGCTCCAGGCTGATGATCAGCGACTCCATCCTGTTCTTGCTGGTTCCGACCCATTCACGGGCCCGGCGGGTGAGGGCGGACGGCAGCTGCAGCCGCTCGGCAATCTCAAAGGCGTAGCTGCTTCCCGGAATTCCCTTCTGGAACCTGTAGGTCGGGGAGAGCGACTGCTGGTCAAACTCCATGGAGGCGTTGCTCCATCCATCCGTATCGTGCGCAAAAACCTTGAGCGCGCCGTGGTGGGTGGTGACAATGCTGCGAACCTTTCTTTCCGACAGGATTTCCAGGAAAGATTGCACCAGGGCCGTTCCCTCGTCCGGATCGGTACCGCTGCCGGCTTCGTCAATGAGAATCCAGCTTCCCGGTCCGGCCTCCTCCAGCACCTGTTTCATCCAGTTAAGCCGGGAAGAGAACGTGCTCAGGTCCTGCTCGATCGATTGCTCGTCGCCCATATCCACAAAAAGACCGGTGATAACCGGAAGCCGGGCCCCTTCCTGTGCGGGGATGGGGATTCCGCACTGGGAAAGGATGACCGCCAGACCAAATGTTTTTAGCGTGACCGATTTTCCGCCGGCATTGGGACCCGTGATGATGATTCCCTGCTCTTCAGGGGCCATTTCGAGGTCCAGCGGCACCACGAGGCGCTTTGCATCCGCCATTCTGGAATGCTTCAGCAGCAGCAGGGGATTGCGGCACTCCCTGAGGCCTATGGATCCGTCATCGGAAACTTCGGCAATGATGCCATCCCAGCGCATGCCAAGCCGGGTGCAGGCGTGGACCAGGTCCAGCTCACCGATCCGCGAGGCATTCTGGATAAGGATATCGGCTTTTTGTCCGACCTCGGCCGTGAGCTCCCGGAGCAGGCGCTCCGCTTCACGGTTCCACGCCGATTCCAGTTCCCTGATCTCGTTGTTCTTCTCGAAGACTTCGACCGGCTCCATGTAGACCGTCTGTCCCGTAGCCGACGTATCGTGGATCAGCCCGTTGAGCTTGCGCTTGTACTCCGCCCTGACCGGGATCACCAGCCGTCCGCT
>SKNT01000102.1 GCA_007120385.1 Balneolales bacterium | reverse complement strand
GAGGGTGTCACCCCGCTTGAACTCATGCAGCCGGCTTTTGGCAATTTTTTTCAGGTCATCATAAACCAGCTCATACACAAGGCCGTAGGCTTCCTCGTTGCCGTTTTTTACATCCCCCAGGTGCCTGGTAACATTGCTATTTGCGTGCATAGATGAATCTGTTGATGATCGTTTCCCTACTTCTCCAATCGCCGGTATGGCCTCTGTTCATTCATTTTAGCAATCCACGACAAAATATGCCATAACCATTTGAATTTTCAAATGGTTGCAGACGAAATATTTTTTTTCGGCTGGATGATCCCCTGTCACGGCTTTTTACGATTACTAATAAAACACCTAGACACATCTGCCTGATTTTTATGAGGCGATGAATGAAGGTTCTCAGTGAGTGCCTGACTGCCGGCACTTGGGACAAATCAATCTTAGCAATGAATGCGGTCGCAGAAAATCAGGTCAGATTCAGTCCGGCACTCACCGGGTCTCCTTCGACGGATCACAATCGTCGAGTGGAGTTTACTTGCACAGATTGTCTGTTGATGGCAGGGTGTACAGCAAAAAAACTCACATTGATGAAATAGATCGGGGAAAAAGTGAAAACATCAAACATGCTCAGTGAAAAAAAACGAAATAGTGCATTGAAAAGCACCTGTATGTTGATAGGCACGCTTCTTGGCTTGCAGGTAGCATTGCCGAAACTCCTCGCTCAAGTCCCCGGAATGCCGGATAATGCGGATTTCTTGGCATCCTCAACTAATTGTTTATGGATTGGTGGAACCGGCAGCTGGGACGAGCCGGGCAACTGGACCGACTGCAACGACGGAGTGCCGGGGGATGACGACCGTGCGGTCATTGCGACGGGTACTGTACTCGTTCCTGAGAGTGAACAGATTAATGTCGCCGAAATCACATTATCTGGTACAGGCAACGTACTTGTGATCGATGGCGAATTGGTTGTGGGCGAATCCCTCGAGTGGAACAGCGGAACGTTAAGTGGACAGGGAACAATCACCATATCAGATATCACAGTAGCTGTAGTCAACGGCACTATTACCATTGCCGGTCAGCTAAAATTGGTCAATCTCGGCCAGATTCTCTGGAATGACGGTGCATTTGATGTCCGGGAAACCGCGCGAATGGAAAATTTCGGGCTCTTCGACATTCGTCACAATGGTAATCGCGCTCTCGGGCTATTCTCCAGCAGCCAGAGCGCTGTATTGTTCAATGCGCCCGGGGGGGTAATTCGTAAGAGTTCGGGGACCGGCACCACCACGATGGAAACGGTGTTCGATTTCGATAATCAAGGACTGGTGGAAGTGCTCAGCGGCAGTTTGTTGATCAGGACAGAGACCGTGAACAGCGGCCAAATGAATGTGGCGGCCGGAGCGCTAATCGATTTTACTTCTCAATTTGGGGTCTCCCATCAACACACCGGAACGTCTTCGCTCACCGGGGCCGGGGAAATGCGTTTCGGCGGAGGCGTTACTACGATGGCTGGAGTTTACGACGTAGAGGGCCTCACTCGGATTAGTGGCGGTACGGCGATCTTCTCGATGGAATTGGTCACTCTGCCATCGCTGATCTTGAGCTCCGGAGTGCTGGGCGGGGAGGCCGATATTTTCCTGGAGGGCGCCGGACAATGGAACGGAGGGACAATCCAGGGGAGTGGGATCATGCACATTGGTGCGGGACTCACACTGATCATCGATGGATCCAGCACCAAGACGCTCTCCGGTAGCCGCACGCTGGAGAACCAGGGCACGATTCTCTGGGATGACGGTGCATTTGATGTCCGGGAAACCACGCGAATGGAAAATTTCGGGCTCTTCGACATTCGTCACGATGGCAATCGCGCTCTCGGGCTATTCTCCAACAGCCAGAGCGCTGTCTTGTTCAATGCGCCCGGGGGGGTAATCCGCAAGAGTTCGGGGACCGGCACCACCACGATGGAGACGGTGTTCGATTTCGATAACCAGGGCCTGGTAGAGGTGCTTTCTGGCACACTGCAGATACGCACCCAGACGCTCAACAGCGGCCAAATAACGGTGGCAGACGGTGCGGTTGTCGATTTTACTTCACAATTTGGCGTTTTGCACCAGCACGCCGCCGGAGCAATTTTCAGTGGGGATGGGGAATACCGGTTCAGCAGCGGGACGAGTACCTTCAGTGCCGATGTGGAGATTCCCTTCGCACGGCTGCTTGGGCTCACGACCTGGACCGGTGCCGGAGCAGTTACGATCGTTAACAGGTTGACCTGGGAAAGCGGCACCATGGCTGGCAATGGCAGCATTGTAATTGAGCCTGAGGCAGAACTGTTGCTGCAGACCAGTTCCCAGAAGACCTTGTCTGGAAACCGTGCACTGGAGAACCAGGGTTCGATTCTCTGGGATAACGGCACGTTCATTGTCCAGCAAACCGCACGAATTGATAATCACGGGCTTTTCGAGTTCCGTCATGATGGCAATCACGCTCTCGGGCTACTCTCCAGCAGCCAGAGCGCTGTATTGTTCAATGCGCCCGGGGGGGTAATTCGTAAGAGTTCGGGGACCGGCACCACCACGATGGAAACGGTGTTCGATTTTGATAACCAGGGCCTGGTAGAGGTGCTCAGCGGCAGTTTGTTGATCAGGACAGAGACCGTGAACAGCGGCCAAATGAACGTTGCTGAAGCCACTGTGCTTCGTTTTAGCTCATCATTTGGGACAAACCACAGCATGCTTCCGGGCAGCCTTTTCCGCGGCAACGGACTGATCGATTTCCAGGCAGGTGTCATCACCAACGAGTCCTCGTGGCAACCAGGCACGACCGAGTATCCCGGAGAGCTCACCATCTCAGGAACAGTAAATCTCGGGGCATCATCCTCTATCAATACAAGGATCACGAGCAGTACGGAACCAGGTATTGGCTACGACCGGCTCACTTTTAATGACGGTGCCCAACTTGCTGGCACACTGAATATTTCTGTCTCAGACGGCTACGAAGTTGAAGATGGGGATGAATTTTCGTTGATCATCTGTAATCAGGGCTGTAATGGTACGTTTGAAAATACGTTGATTACACCGGAAACATCTGAGCTTGAAATCTTCTATCTGCAGAATACGGTGGTTGCCAGGTTGGGTGAGGCTGCCCCTGTTGATCCCCTGCCGGGCTGTATCTGGACCGGTGCAGGCAGCGGCAACTCATGGCATACCGCAGCCAACTGGATTTGCAACGGAGAGGAAGATGTGCCGGCACCAGGCGATTCCGTGCGCATAGCAACCACCGCACCAATAACGATTGACATCTCGCAGGATGTGGATATGTTCTATCTCGAACTCGGCGATGATTCGGTAAACGACATTGTAACCACCCTGCGGAACACGGTTGACGATGTTCGCATTACCGTTGGCGACGGAGGCACGGTTATAAGGCGAACCGGAAATTTCCTGCTCGGACAGCGGGGCATTTCCGGTGGTGTCTTCTTTCAACAAGCCCTGAGGGGTAATCTGGATTCCCCGGCCGGCATTACCATTCACGGGCGTCTCTGGATGGCTAATGCCAGCATTACTGGTGATATTCTGGTGGATCGGGAGACGCCGGATCTGAGCAGGGGGTACATACAGTTGCGGGCAACAAACACGCTCGAAGGGACCCTCAACGCCGCTGATGCTTTTATTGAACCCGTTATCGGACTCTTCAATACCTATTTTTCCGAGTCTGGCCCGCTTCTGAAAATTACCGAGGGCGATCTGATTATCGGGGAAGCGAGCACCGTTCAAACCTTCTATGACAACGGATCACTCGGCTCGACCGTAGTCTTTGAGTTGGACAATGGCACGGTTGAAAACTACGGGCTGATTTCTCATTCGGGATTCGGCACCCAAACTACGCAATACCTGTCTGTCATTAACGGACCGCTGCACAATTACGGTGAACTCAAGGTGCGGACAGATCGAGCCCAGGGTTATGAATTACGGGGGGCACCGGGTACCGAACATATCAATTCAGGTACCATTCTGGCCGGGGTCGATACCGGTGGCGACATTGTGCAAAATGGAGCCGGCTTTGTTGTAAGCGAAGGCAGAACGCTGAGAAACACCGGGGAAATCCATATCCACCCATTGCGAGAGGCATCGGGATCGGTCGACAATACCGAAGGGGGTACTGTCAGGGATAGAAAGGCCGTGACAGAGCCCGGTCAGTATATACTGGGTTTTGCCGGCGACCGGCAGGTGTCGGTCGAGATTACCGACGTGGCATCCGTCGACTCACTTTCGATGGTCTGGTATGGGGGGGATCATCCCGCCGCCGAACTGGGCACCAATCTTGTCGGCAGCGGCGCCTGGTGGGACCTCCGGGCTACCGATAGCGAGTTGAACCCGGCTGCGGGGCTGATGTCGCTGACAGTGCCCCGCTTGCGTGATGGCGACCCCAAAGCCTGCCGCTACGTGCCCGACCCAGCCGGCTGGGAATGTTTCCCCGGTTCACTTGCCGCGAACAGCATAACGGTTGATGACCTGAGCACCTTGTCGGAGTGGGCGCTTGCTTACGAGCCTGCAACCAATCAGCCGCCAGGAATCGTAACTCTCATTGCTCCGGCAGACGGGGCCGTGGATATACCTGCAAACCCAATGCTCACTTGGGAGGCATCGGCAGGAGCAGAATGGTATGATCTTCAGCTGACAGAAGACCCGGACTATTCCGATCTGCTGATTGATGCGTCTGATATTCAAAATACAGAATACCAGATAACCGACGACCTGAAAGCATCAACGGTATATTTCTGGAGAGTTCGGGCCGGTAATGGAGGTGGTTCCAGCGACTGGTCAGAGTCAGGGTCGTTTACAACGGCACTCGGCACAGGCATGTTTGCTGAGGATCATCCAACAGAAATCTCACTGAGCCAAAACTACCCGAATCCATTTAATCCATCTACCGTTATCCGCTATGAATTGCCGTCGGCTGCCAACGTCCGTCTTTACGTATTCGATCTGCTTGGGCAAAGGGTGGCTGCGCTGGTGGATGACCGGCAGTCGCCGGGGCGGTATGAGGTGACTTTCCACGCAAACCAGCTGACCAGCGGTGTTTACCTGTTTCGCCTGGAAACAGACGATAAGGTACTTATCCGGAAAATGACCTTTGTAAAATAGGCTGCATCCGTGTTTGGTATATGTGCGAAATATGTTACCTTGGGTTCAGGAGATAGTTAGGAACCCGATGGATACACAAAAACAGAACACGGAAGCGATCAGAGGACGGGGTACGACAGCCAATCCGGCCAACCGGTTCGTACGGTTGGAAGTGCAGCCGGATCCGGAGTACACCGAAGGCGGAATCTCGCCCAAAACGTGCTTCTACAGCGACGATGCGTCGGATGTGATCGCGGTCAATGACAGCCCGGATGTGCCGTTCGATGCCAGCCTGAATCCGTATCGCGGATGTGAACACGGCTGCGTCTACTGCTATGCGCGTCCGTTTCACGAGTACCTGGACATGTCGCCCGGACTCGATTTCGAGACGAAGATCATGGTCAAGAAGGATGCGGCGCAGAAGCTAAGGCGGCAGCTGCAGCGGCCCTCCTGGAAACCGCGGACTCTGTCGGTGAGCGGGGTGACCGATCCCTATCAGCCTGTCGAGCGTCGGCTCGGGGTCACGCGCCGGTGTCTGGAAGTTCTGGCCGAATTCCGGAATCCGTTCACCATCGTCACCAAGAACTACATGGTCACCCGCGATATCGACATCCTTGAGGAGATGGCCCGGCATCAGGCAGTCAGGGTGATGATCAGCCTGACTTCGCTGAACCCGGGCCTGACGCGCATCATGGAACCGCGCACCAGCCGTCCGGAGCGCCGGCTCAAGGCCATCCATGAGCTCTCGCGGGCCAGCATACCGGTTGGTGTGCTGTTTGCACCGGTCATACCCGCTCTGACCGATGAAGAGCTGCCGGCCATGGTGGCCGCCGCGGCCAAAGCGGGCGCTGCGTTCGGCAATTATGTGCTCCTGCGCCTGCCCGGCGCGGTGGTACCGCTGTTCGATACGTGGCTGGATCAGCATTTCCCTGACCGGAAAAAGAAGATACTGAGCCGGCTGATGTCGCTGCGCGGTGGCAAGCTGTATGACACGCGTTTCGGCTACCGGATGAAGGGGCAGGGGGCGTACGCCGACCAGATCCGCCAGACCTTTCAAATCTGCTGCCGGAAGCACGGGTTGGATGAGGCCGGTCCCGAACTGTCCGTTATGCACTTTCGCAGGGTGCCGTCACAGGGAGAACTGGATCTGTGGTGACATTCCCTGATGAAAAACCCGTGGGGCAAATGTCAGGCCGGGAAGTTCGGCGATGATCAGTGATTGTGGTGTGTTTGATTTGAAACAGGCATTCCGCAGGACCACCTCAGTCATTCCTGTGGATGCACGGATCAATCGCTATAGGAAATGCGGACGCTTCCGCCCGATGTGCTAAGGCTTACCGGGATGCCGCCGCCTTTGACGGAGCCGTCAATTCTTCGGGGTGCGATGTCGCCGGTGAGGTTATCCAGCGGCGCGGAGACACTGGAACCGGATGCGCTGATGTCCATGCCGGTTTCCCGGGGCACCCTGGCATGAATGGATCCGCCCGATGTGCGCAGCGTGAGATAATCCTCGAGGTGCGTTACACGAGCGTCGATGGATCCGCCGCTGGTTCGCGCCTCGATGGCACCAGCTACGTTTTCCAGCCGTATCGGCCCGCCACTGGTCCTGGCCGATAGTCTGCCAGTCGCATTGGTGATTCGGATTCCGCCGCCGCTGGTTCGTGCTGTCAGGTTGCCGGTGACATCATTCACTGTAACGGGTCCGCCTGAAGTACGTGCCAGCACCTCTCCGGTCACCCGCTCCACGGTTACCGGACCGCCGCTTGTGATCAGAGAGACATTGTGGGCAATGCCGCTCGCAGTTACACTTCCGCCGCTGGTTTTTGCCCGGACTTCCGTTGCAGCCGGGACCAGAATTTCGTAGGAGACCGATGCGCCCGTGCCCGACCGGAACAATCCGGTGCGTTCCGGTTCCGCAGTAATCTCTAGTCCGTCAGGCGAATCGGTAATGGTGACATGAACAGGAGCTTCATCTCCATCTTTGAGCCATCTGCCGCTTTTTCGAACATAAATGCGCACAAGGATTTCATCCAGCTCGTGTGATGTGACCGTGACCGATCCGCCGAAGGTGCTGGCATTCAGCCAGGCGGGAACGCTGACGGGAATCCTCTCGGCATGCCATACCGGCTTGTCCTTCAGGTCATATCCCTTGCTGCCGGCAAATCCCAGTGAAAAAAGGCCTGTTCCGCCTCCGGTAAAAGCGCCCGACAGTAAAAACAGACCAGCAATCAGGACAAGCACCCATCCTTTCCAGTTCATGTGTCACTCCATTCTCATGCGTTGCTGTGGTTTCGTTGACATGCTGTTCTCAAGGATATACGCAATAAAAGTGTAAAAGTTATGCCCGATATGCTCCCGGTCATTGGTAATGCGTAAGTGGAAAGTGCCGATTTTGGTTGTATTTTCAGAGGTACAGGACAGATCATTCATCGAAGAAAGGATCAGTCATCGCAGTAAGGATCAGCCACCGAAGGGATGGCAACCGGTGAAGCGCTGGTCCGGATGCTACCAACAACAACGAACATGAAAGAATCCCGCCACAGGAAAACCTCAGCACTCGAAATGCTGATCGGTCTGGCCCTGTTTGACCCGGGTCGGTCCGACAGCGACGAGATACGGAGGTACAGGGAACTGGGGCAGCGCCTGGAGCGTGCTGAAACCGGCAAGCGAACCGGAGTCGGAGGTGATCCGGATGCCGGGAAAATTCGTGCATGGTACCAGGCGTTCATGCCCGAGGACATCAGAAAGCCGGCTTCCCGGGTGGAGGCGCTTCTCCGCCTCGCAAGCATCATTGCGGTCGTCCTCGCATTTTTTACCGGTGCCGGAGCCGCGGCATATTTTTTCAGGTACGACGGCACCGTGCCCATCAACGTGCTGCCGGTGCTGGTCATCTTTGCCCTGCTTCCCCTGACGTTCTTTCTTTTTTCTGTTGGATACGGTTTGTGGCCGCGCCGCGGTTCCGGGCAGATTCCGCTGCTTTTGTGGTGGATGGAGTGGCCGGTACGCTCCGCTTTGCAGAAAGCGGGACACGATATTCCGGAAAACCTGCGCCGCCAGCTGTCAGAAAACTGGCTGGTGCATTCAACGCCTGCCGGTCACTACCTGAGGAAAAACCTGCAGATGGCCGGCGTGTTCTACATTTTCGGAGCCCTGTTGTGGATGGTGTTCCATGTGGTCACCACCGATCTGGCGTTTGCATGGAGTTCCACGCTTGAAATGCGGGCAGATACGCTCCATGCCATCACAAGAACCATCTCCGCCCCCTGGCGCGAACTGGTTCCATCCGCTGCAGTTGACCCCGCAACGGTGGAGGCCACCCGTTTCTACAGGGCGGATGGCAGCGGTTTCCAGGCCATCTCGTCTGGACGCTGGTGGCCCTTCATTCTGATGTCAATGGTTGTCTACGGTTTGCTGCCCAGGCTGCTGGCATGGGCTATTTACACGTGGAGGTTTCATAAAACTGCTCATGCCGCAATAGCTTCATCCGATTCCGGGAGAGAAATTCTGGGTTTTATGGAAGAGGCACTGGTGACCGTCAGCAAGGATGACCGCAACAGGCAGGTGGATCCGGCCGGACCGGCGTCCGGACAACATGTCGCGCCTACGGGCAAGTGCGTTGCTCTTGCATGGGGCCTTGATGATGTGGAGGCGGCGGAGATCCGGAACGTGCTGAACCGGCAGGTGCTGGCAGTCGAAAAATTCGGTGGACTTCAATCTTTGGAGGATGATCGAAGGAGATTATCGCATGCTGCCCGTTCATCGATGGGGAACGGCCACTGTGACATCCTCATCCTGGTTCCATTTTGGGAGGCTCCCCGTTTGCATTTTGAGAAGAGGTTGGACATGCTGGCCCGGGAAACCCCGAAGTCCAGGATCATTATCCTGCCGGTGGCCGGGGACCCGTCCGGGCGCAGTGGTGCAGATGAAGCAACCTGGCGTAAGCGCGTAGACGAGATGAATCTGAGGTATGGTAGCAAACGGGTGTTTTTAGATGTACGAAATGTAATTGATATTAGCAAATTGCATAGAGGAATCTGATTTTGGCATGATGAACCCGGCAATGCGGCACCCGGTAGCGCGGATCCCGGGTTATTCGTTGTACGGCTAAAGTCATTATCCATGTTAAGTTGAAGAACAGCAATTGGTAACACCCACTATAACGACAACAAGTTGAAGTTAAACCATCTATCATGAGTCATCCCGTATTTGTTGTAACCGGTGCCCCGAACAAGGGGAAGAGCACGTTTGTCAAGGCGATGACCAACGATGCGGCGGTGGTGGTAGGTCCGTACGCACGCACCACGACTTCAGCCGTATGCTATCCCTTCAAAATTGACGGGGAAACGCTGTTTACGCTGTGGGACACGCCCGGCTTCGAGAATGCCGCCGAAATGCATGAAATTGTGACCGGCTGGGGCATGCGCGAGTCGGATCATCCCATGGAGGTGCTGCGCCGGTTTCTGCAAACCTATGACGGGCATGAGGATTTTATCTATGAGCTGGAGATTTTCAAGCCAATTGCGGATTATGCCTGCATCGTCTATGTGGCGGATTGCTCACGGAAATTCAGCGAGTCGGAATATCTCAGGGAGATTGAGCTGATCAGGCTTACGCGCCTGCCCCGCATTGCCATACTCAATCCGATCGACGGTGACCGCTACCTGGAATCGTGGCGATCCGGGCTTACCGACTATTTCAACAACATCAAGGTTTTCAATCCTCACAATACTTCCTTTGATGAGAAGCTCCGGATTCTCGGTGCGTTCAGCCACCTGAACGACGAGTGGGAAGGACCGCTGAACCGCGTTGTTGAAGCACTCCGAACCCGGCGGGAGAAGACACTGGAAGAGAGTGCACGCGTAATCCGAAGGACCATCCTCATGATTTATGACAAGAAATTCGAGGTGGCTTATGACGGCACCCGGGATGAGGGGGAGCACCGGGAGGAGCTGATCGGACAGGTCCGGGAGTTTGTCCGCCGAAATCTCGATGACGCACAGAAGGAGATAACACGCCGTTTCGAACTCTCCGTTAACGTTGCATTTGAGCAGGAGATCGCTGACAATGACCTGTTCGATGCCATGGTGCGGAAGAAGAACCTTTCGGTGCATCAGCGGGCCGTGGTGAATGCCATGGTGGGCGGCGGAATCGGTGCGGCCCTGGATGCGGCGGCAGGCGGACTCACATTCGGGGTGTTCACGGCGACCCTGGGCCTTGGAGGAGGAGCTGCGGCCTATTTGAAGGGTATTTCACCCATGGATCTGGTAAAAATCGGCGGTTTTAATCCGAATGAGGAAAAAATCGAGGTTGAGTCGCTCCATGCCGAGTTGGGAATCCTGATCATCAACCGGTTGCGCCAGGTTGTGGCGGTGCTTTACAACCGGACGGCCGCCAATACCGAAGAGGTAACCATAAGGAAAGACCTGGATCCGACGGATTTGCTCAAAATAAGCCGTCTGCTCGGAAACATGGCCTCATCCCGCCGCCACCGCTATTCCGAAAAGCACAAAAAGGAACTTCTTGATTTCATCCATGACAAGCTGAAAGAGGATCAGAAAAGCGCACATGTGACCGTTCCGGGAAGTGGCAGTATATAGCGACGGACGCATGAACGGGTACGGGGGCAGTATGAACGTGTCCGGGCGCATCCATGTTTACACTCATGTATCAGAAAACCCAATGCAAGCACTCCTGAAAATGAAGGCAACAGCCTGGATCGTCACGTCACCTGCATCCCGCATCCGTACTGCCGTTGTGTTGACCTTGTTTGCGTTGCTGTGCATGGCAGCCACGGCTACGGCCCAGGACCGGACTCCGGAACCCGATACACTTCGATACGATCTGGCCGAAATCGAGATCCAGGCCGCCCGTGACACCGAGACCGAGGCCAGCGCGCCATTTTCCGTGTCCGTGAAGACTCGCACCATTGGTGAACAAGGCAGCAATCCGGCATTCAGTTTCGACCAGGTTGCTGCCGGAATCCCCGGGCTCTGGGTGAATGACCGGCAGAATTATGCGTTGGGCGAACGGGTATCGATCCGTGGTATGGGATGGCGGACCGCGTTCGGCGTGCGGGGCATTTATGTGCTTCTGGATGATGTACCGCTCACGGTACCTGACGGTCAGACCGTTATGGACATTCTGGATCCCGCGATGGTTCGTCAGATCGAAGTGGTGCGCGGGCCCAGTTCCTTTTTCTGGGGGAATGCCGGGGGTGGCACGCTGTTCCTTTCAACCCGTCCGGCCAGTTTTGATACATCGCTGCGCACGCGCATTTACGGCGGCGCCTTCGGAACATACAGTGCTCAGATCCAGGGAACGCACCGTGAAGGTCCACGCGGCTATCACCTGAATGCATCGTGGCTGCAGCGCGACGGATACCGCGACCACAGCCAGCACCAGGTGTTCCGGATGACCGGACACATGAACTGGGATCTGCCCTCCGGACGGGGGCTTCAGCTGAGCGGGGCTTTTGTGGATGCGCCGGACACACGGCATCCCGGCAGTCTCAGTGCCACGGATCTGCAGGATAACCGGAGGCAGGCGGCGGCGCTTTTTGAAAATGCGTCGGCGGGAAAGGCATGGAGGCAAGGGCAGCTTGGACTGACGTTGCGTTCTGACAATGCGATCCGGAGCTGGCAGGCAACAGTGTACGGGACGGCACGTTCGTTGCACAATCCGCTGCCTTTCGCCGATATCGAGGTGGACCGGCTGATGGCCGGGACGCGTTTCACGGTCAACGGATCTTATCTGTTTCTGCGATTGGGGATTGGACTCGACGGGGCCATTCAGTCTGATGACCGGCGAAACTTCGGTTATACGAGTGATTTTGAGCGTGGCGCACGCACCATTGACCAGCAGGAAACGGTACTGACCGGAGCGATTTCCGGCCGGCTGGCAACCGATTTCCAACGCTTCAACATTTCGACTGGGATGCGGGTGGATGCCATCCGCTTTGAGAACGAAGACCGGCTTTTGGCGGGCGGGGAAGACCGTTCCGGAAGCCGGAGTTTCACGGCGGTGAGTCCGTCGGTCGGCTTGTCCCTGAAAACGCGTCCGGGACTCCTTTATGCCAGCTTCGGCACCTCGTTCGAGACCCCGACCACCACGGAGCTGGTCAATCGTCCGGATATGACCGGCGGTTTCAATCCGGACATCGATCCGGAGCGGGCGACCGGCCTGGAAGCCGGGCTGCGCGGCGGATGGACTCCGTTCCGGCTGCGCTACGAAATTGCGTTGTTCCGAATGAATGTTCGTGATCAGCTCATCAGTTACCGGACCGAACAGGGGGGAGACCGCGATTTTTACCGGAATGCCGGTAAAACCCGCCATGACGGACTAGAAATATCGTTGCGCTGGCAGCCTTTGTTATGGGTGGAAGTGGCTGCCGGTTATAATCTGAGCCGTTTTACGTTCCGGGAATCGGTTTCCGGGGGCGGCGCTGCCACTTTTGAAAGCGGCAATTCGCTGCCGGGCATACCCGGACACCGGTTCGTCTCTTCAGTTGCATTAACTCCGGGGTGCTACCGGATCGCTCTCTCATCGGAAGTTCTGAGCTCCTACTATGCGGACAACGCCAATACAGCCAGCAATCCCGGTTTCGAGGTGTTCCATCTGAATATGGGTCATGATGGCATTGCCGTCATGGAACATGTCCGGCTGGCCCCCTTCCTGACCGTCAACAACCTGACAAATGCCCGCTACAACAGCTCGGTGAGCATCAATGCCAATTTTGGGCGCTACTACGAACCGGCTCCGGGACGTGCGCTCTATGCCGGATTCCGACTCGATCTGTAAATATCCCTTTGCATATTTTTCCGTAATTTATTCAGGACAAGCAGCGCTTTTTTTTGTAATATTGTGGAATTAATCATCTGATCAATATGGTCAGATGAGTCAACTTAAGAGAAACGTATCCAGAGAATTTCTGTAAATGAGCAACGTGACTGTCTGGAAACCCGTTGTGGCACCGATATACAGCAGCACGGAAAGGCTGCGGCACGGCAACTGGTTATCCGCCATTTCCGCCAAGCTTTACAATGTCTGAAGAAAGACCTTACAACGATTACTATAACTACCTGAGGAGCCGGTTCAATGCCGTGACATACAAGGTTTCGGTGGACGGAGGCTTTACCTGTCCCAACATTGACGGAACGGTTGCGGAAGGCGGGTGCACGTATTGCAACAACCGGAGTTTTGTCCCAAAGTATCTTGACCGCCGCAATTCCATTCGGGATCAGATTGATCAGGGAGTTGCGTCGCAGCGAAAACGGTACGGAGCCGAGCGCTTCCTGGCCTATTTCCAGGCCTATTCCAATACCTATGCCGACGTGGAAAAACTGGAGGCTTGCTACCGGGAGGCTTTGGAGCACCCTGACATTGACGGGCTGGTTCTCGGGACGCGGGCCGACTGCCTGCCGGAACCGGTGATTGCTCTGCTGGAATCCCTGGCGCGCGACCGTTACGTGGCGGTGGAAGTCGGCATTGAATCGGTGTATGATGAAACGCTTGAGCGAATTAACCGGGGCCATGATTTTGCCGCGGTGACCGATGCGATGGAGCGATTGAGCGGCCGTGGCATCCATATCGGCGCACATCTGATCTTTGGATTACCCGGTGAAACGCGCCGCCACTGGCTGGATACGGCCCGGGTTGTATCGGATCTGCCGCTGGAATATCTCAAGCTGCACCATCTGCAGGTTGTGAAAGGCACGGCCCTGGCCCGGGAGTACTTCGACAGCCCGTTCCGCGTATTCACATTCGGTGAATGGGTGGAGCTTGTGAGCGATTTCCTGGAGCTGCTCAGACCGGACATTGCCATAGCCAGAATGTCAGGAAGTGCGCCGCCGCACATGCTGATCGTCCCGCAATGGGGAAGGAAGAAACACCCGGAGGTGAAGCAGCAGGTGATGAACACGCTGCTGGCGCGCGGCACCCGGCAGAGCGCGCGTTACGTCACTTCACAAGGACCATCCGCTCTGTCTTCGTAAACGAACCGGCCTGCAATCGGTATAAATAGACGCCGCTGGCCAGCCCGCTGGCATCAAAGTTCACCCGGTGCTCTCCGGCATGCTGGTTTTCATCCACCAGCGTAGCTACCCTCTGACCGTTAATGTTGATCACATCCAGGCGCACATCGCTCTGTTCGGGGATTGTGTACGTGATGGTAGTGGAGGGGTTGAACGGGTTCGGATAGTTCTGGTTCAGCCTGAAGGCATCGGCGACAGGTTCCATTTCGGAGGACGTGGGGGCATCGGTTACTTCGTAGCGAACCGGAACCTTGAATTGGGAATTGGATGCGGCGTTGGTGTTTACAACCAGATCAAACTCGTATACACCATTGCGCGGACGGTCGGCAATCACATCGAACGTGATCTGGGCGCTGGAACCGGTCGCAACGCCGCCGGACTGCTTTCGGTACTGGAAACGCGGGAAGTCGCGGGTGCGGAGGGTCGAGACCTGGAAATTGTCAATGTCGAAAAACTCCTCCGTCTGATAATTCAAATGGGCAAGGAATACGGTCTCCGGTGCAGAACCTTCGAAGAGGTTTCCGTCAAAAACTTCCTCGCCGTTCACGAGATAGTAGATTCGCTTGTTGAGGGGGTCCGTGCGGATCTCGAATTTGAAATACTCATCCACCGGATAGGTTACACCGGCATCTATAAAGTCGAGTCCTTCCGGGGTAATCTGGTTTCGAATGATGATCTTGCCTTCATCGAACCAGACCCAGGCGGTCAGATTGTCCCGGGATGGTTCCTCCAGAATGATATGAAACTGGTTCTGGGTATCCATTTCAGGCAGCTGGAGGTCCATGGAGACGGAGTAGCCCTGGGATGTAAGCGGGCCGAAGAAGGGGGCGATAACCCCGGTTAGCCGTCCGGATTCCAAACCTGTGCGAGGAGTGAGGCGCATGTGCAGCTGCGATGAGCGCGGGTTTTCCTTGGTAAGGATAAATTTGCTGTTTTCGTTTCTTGGCCAGGAGCTCCAGCCCTCAAGAACATTGAAATCGGACGATTCCCCAAGCAGGAAGGCAAGGTCGAAATCGGTATGGTACACACTGTTGCCGGGTATGCCGGTGCCCTCAGTGTCGGTGAGTTGGGATTTGCCGTCTGCCTGGCTGTTATTGCTGTAGGTGCGGGAAATTTCGGAAGCTGCAGGGGCGGAACTGTAAACCGGGCTGTCGGAGTGCCGGACGAGCCGGTCGCCCCCGGTATTGAAGTAGGGATAGGAAACTCCGATGACAGGTCGCTGCGGGCCTTCCAGCGCGGTTCCGGATGTCTCGGGAAGTGCTGTTTTGGCCGGCAGAGATGGCTGTGGAAAACTGATATCCGTGGTCCAGTAAAGCGGACTGCCCCCACTGTTGGATAGCGTGACCTGAATCTCCTGCATCTCCCCGTAGTTGGCATCGATCTGGATCAGCGAGTTGTCCATGGACGCCACAGGACGGTCCACCTGCGTCGGTCGGTAGGAGGCGACCACATTGCGCGTGTACAACATGCTTCGGACATTGTCGGCCGGGGCATTCCCGCCGCTGTAACTTCCCGTGCTGCGGCCGTCAAATGTTACTTCCGGATTGGAAAAATGCAGGATTCCGGAGCTCATGGACTGATTGGGAGCTTCGGGGTAGGTCATGACCGTTGCAAACGAAGAGCCGGAGCTGCCGGTGAAGCGCCAACCGGTAGAATAATCGAACAGTCCTCCGAAAACACTCGCGGCATCGCGACGCTGGTTGCGGCTGTGCGCATTGCCCATATTGTGCCCTATCTCATGAGCAAAAGTTGTGCTGCTGGTCATCTGCTGCACACGGTTCAGGGAAAACCCGAGCTGCGGGATGCCGGCGGCATTATTCAGCAGGAATGCAAGACCGCCCACGTCGGTATTTGTCACCAGAATGGAAACCAGATCGGCGCCGTACTGGTTGCGAAGGGTGTGCACGTTTTCCATGTACCCCTGGTATTCACTGCCGAGATTGAAACTGGGTGAGGTCGTCAGACGGAACAGGTCGGTTCGGGAGTCACCGGATTCTTCATAGGTGGTTTTGTGCGCGTGGACCACCCTCAGCTCGATGCCGGCCTCGCTGTTGTCCATGGAAGTCTGAGAGATATTCATCATCTCCGAAATAAGCAGCTGGATGTTGCCCTCGTTCTGGTTGGCCCATGTTTCCGCCGCCGCCGTATAAACAATCAGTATATCGATGGGTACGGATCCTTCCAGGCCCGATGACTGGATGTCAAATGCGGAGTGGATGTGGCTCTGGCTGAGGGGATCGTGGTGGTGTTTGTGGTAAGCTTCGCTTTCGTTCAGATCGTGGTCGACACCGCAGGGGAGAATATCCTCGCTTTCAGGGTCGCGATACTGATAAAGATGATAGCCGGCATATCCCGGAGCCGCTTTCTGGTAACCCTCCGATTGCGGCAGTATACGGAAAGAGCGGCCCCTTGTGTTCTGATTGACGCTGCCAAGCAGCAAGCCGTTGGACACATCAAAAGAGAACGTCATCTGGTCGTAGGGCGATTTGACATGCACGGCCCTGACTGAAACGACTCCGTCCACAAATTCCCTGACGGCTGTGATTCGGTACCGGTCATCCTCCCCAAAAAGCGAGGGTATCACGAGCTCTCGGCCTTCCTCAAGCGATGAACCAAGAAGATGCATGTCCGGGAGGATGGGCACAGCATCTCCACGCTGCAACATGTCTCCTGCCTGTTTCTGCATTGCAAACCGGAAGAGCGGCTCTGTCTGGCGCTCTGACGTTGCATTCGTTGCAAATGCATCGGTGAAAAGACCTGCCTGCAGCAGTATCAGGACAAGTACCAGGACATGGGCACATACCCCTCTCGTGGTACAGGAGAGTGCATGGGAATTTGATCGGGATCGGTATTGTTTAAGGGTCATGGCAGTCTGCATGTAGCGTTCTTGAAAAAAAACGTTGGAATGTTATGTGTAAGATTAGCTTTGACCGGGAGACGTCGTGCCAGCCAATGAGCAATCCTACCTCAGGAGAGTGATTCCATTTCGTCAGAAACAGGTGCATAGACCCCATCGTTCAGTGTGAATGAGACATATTTTATGGCTCGGCCTGAGTGCAGGTGCTGTTTCTCATAATAGGTCTGAATATCGAGATTCTCAGGTATATTATCCAAACGGTAAACATCAGAAATCTGTTGTTTCGTACTTAAGCCGTGAATATTCAGCACCTGAAGGGTGAATTCATAAAGCTCATCACTGTCGGTTTTCAGGTGGATGAGTCCGCCGGGTTTGAGGATGCCGGCATACCGCCTGAGAAAAACAGGATGCGTTAGCCGCTTGCGCTTTTTGGATTTTTTCAGATAGGGATCGGGGAAGGTGATCCAGATTTCATCAATCTCGCCGGGAGCAAAGTAATTGGTGAGATGGTCTATGCGGGTGCGAAGAAAGCGGACATTGTGAAGACCGGCGTCCAGCGCCTGTATGGCCCCCTTCCAGATACGGTCGCCCTTAATGTCGAGCCCCAGAAAATTGCGATTGGGATAGCGCGAGCCCAGCCCCAGGCAGTAATCCCCTTTTCCGCAGGCGAGCTCAAGGGTTATGGGATTGTTGTTCCCGAACAGCTCCGACCATTTGCCGCGTACCGATGCGTGGTCTCCATCCCTGTAGTGATGCAGGTTTGTTACGTTCGGAAGCGAGAGAATCTCCTTGTATCGCTCGATTTTGGTACGTTTGGGCATGGTGCCGTTGTACGGTTTTTCTTCAGCGAAACGGCTGGATCTGTTATGACTTTTTTTGACAGGAGGCTGGTTGGCGCTGGATTCCTGTTATGCTGTTTGATGTGTGGTGCAGTTTGACATATGGTGCTACTTGACCAGGAGCATCCTGCCTGCGGCGACCTGGTTCCCACTGGAAAGGCGGTACAGGTACATCCCGCTTGAGAGATTGCCACCGGCAGCCGTTGCATCGAATGGGACGGAATGGCGGCCGGGCGGCATCGACTCGTTAAGAAGCGTTGTAATCCTCCGTCCGGTGATGTCATATACGGAAAGTTCCACTTCGGAAGTTTGCGCAAGCTCGAAGACGATGTTCGTCAGCGGATTGAACGGGTTCGGATAGTTGCCGTGAAGGGTGATGTGGCCGGCCAGCTGATCCGCCGCGCCGGGATCTTCAGCGGAAGTGTCTACAAACCCGCCAAACGTGGCAATGGTAGCCATGTTTAGCTGTGTCACCTTGCGTACCAGATCCATGTTGACCTTGTCCCAGGTGTCGGTGGTTTTATGATAGTAGGGATTGGCCGTGTAGTATTGGTTCGTGTTCCATGGCGCCGCATTTTCGATGACCAGGACGGCGGGGTACCCCTCGTCGGCGAATACATCATGGTCGCTGTAGGCGCCTCTTGCAAACGGCGGTTCGTTCATGATGAGCCCGATGTCGAAATCGATGTTGGCGTTGTGAAGCAGGGTGCCAAAGGTGACCGATTCGTCCACCATGAAATTGTTATGCATCACCAGGGCAGTGTACAGGTTGTGGTTGTTGTAGCCGATCATGTCAATGGAGATCATGCCGCGGATATCGTCATTATTGCTGCTGGCCCGTTGTGCAAAATGGCGGCTTCCCACGTGGTTGGTGTTGGTATTGGTGGCTCTGATTGCCGCCGGTATGCGTTCCTCCACTCCGAAAGCGACGAAGACCAGGGTGTAGTCGGGACGGAAACCGACCTCCGGATCGGAGAGCACCCGGGCCAGTTCCAGGACAGCAGCCACGCCGGTGGCATTGTCGTTGGCGCCGGGGGCATCTATCGTCTGCCAGTTGGCGGCGTTGTTCCAGTTATCGTCCCGGTCGGCGGTGGAGTCGAAGTGTCCGCCAATCACATAGTAGGAGTCGGGGTAGACAGCTCCCTCAATGGTGGCGACCACATTGACCTGAGGTATGGCGTTATATGGATGCTGGGCTGCCGCAACATAGAACGTGTCGAAATGGACCGATGACAGTCCGGGCATCTGGTCGAACACGTCCTTGATGTAGACCGCGGCGCTGTCCTTGCCGGGAGTGAATGCGATTCGGCTGCGCGTACCGCCTGCATGCTCCAGCACCTGGATGTGTTTGAGGAGACTGTCGTGGGATATGGAATCTATCATCTCATAGATGATCTCGTCGGGCGGAGGAGTGCCGGCATGTGAAGAAGCCGGGCCGAGCGATGCTGTCGTCAGGAACAGGATGATCGAAAGTATGGTGGTACGTGCAAATAAAGGCATAGAAGCTTGTGGTTTGGTGGACAGCCCGAATGTACAGGCCTTTGAAGTGTGAAGATGCGACAATTTTATTTAACCAGCATCATGCGGTTGTGGAGCCGCACGGTACCGGTGGTCAGTTCATACAGGTAAATTCCGCTGGGAAGAGCGGACGCATCGAAAGAAACCCGGTGCGATCCGGGAGCGTACCGCTGGTCGGCGGCCGTGGCCACGCGCCTGCCCAGCAGATCGTAGACCGCAATTTGCACATGAGAGGCCTCCGGAAGTGAAAACGGAATGATTGTTACCGGATTGTACGGGTTTGGATAATTTTGTCCCAGGTGGATAGTAACGGGGAAATCCTTTTCTT
>SKNT01000087.1 GCA_007120385.1 Balneolales bacterium | reverse complement strand
CGATGATCGAGCTGCCTCTGACCTTCTTCACCCGCATTACCGGTGAAATGGGCGTGCGCCAGTTTGTGTTCCTGGAACGCGTTGAGGGGTATGGCAATGAAATCATGAAGAGCTACGATTTTGATCAGCGCGACACCATGTGGCTGTTTTCGCATTCGGGCATCAATAATGTGAATATTGATGTGGCCCTGGAAGCCCGCAAGCGGGGCATGAAAATTGTTGTGACCGGATCAGCCAGCGCCTTCCGAAAGGACAAGTCGCGCCACTCTTCCGGCAAGAAGCTGGAGGATCTGGCTGACGTGCTCATTGATTCCTGTGTGCCTGCCGTGGATGCGTCGGTTGACCTGAAAAACCACCAGGACAAGATAGCACCCGTATCCACCATGGCTTTTGTCAGCATTGTGTGGATGACGATCGCCACCACGGCCGAGCTCCTGGCAGAACGCGGTGTGAAGCTGTACATCCATCCATCCCACAACGTCCCCGGGGACACCACCGCCAGGGAGCGCCTCGAATCGGCCCTCTCGGAGTACAAACGCCGCATCGCGGGGGTATAGCAATTGGGGCCGGGTTTCGCCGCCTTCCGGTTGATCTGAGTGATGACAAGCCTGTAATGGTTATTAGTGATTTCAGAAGGTGTTATTTATGAAATCTCCTTTGATATCACCATTAGTGCACATCCATGGTTTCCTGGACATGCCACAGCATTGCGCTGCAATCAAAAAAACCGGTATGAGGTTGCAGCAAACGGTCGGCATGGGATTCATGACTTTTGCAGACACGTTTTTTTTTGATAAAAAACTGGATAACACTGTAACATTTCTGATGCATTGAAGTCATATATATGTTATACATTTGTGGAAAAGAGCGACCGTACAGATGTACCCGATTTTAACAAAAATCCTGCTTTTATTTCCTGTTTGATAATGGTAGATTGAGTCATTCGGGTCACCATGCAGCAGCTTATATTTGCAAGCCGCTATTAATTTGTTGGTGTGTTGATTCACATTGTAACTGATTCCACTGCAGTCAATTTGAATCATTAGTGCTGCATTGTGCATATCAGCTTTTCTGCATCTTCCGCATTTTAGTTAGTGGCGGCATAATTGCTCTCCGCAAGAACAGAGTTACTACAATAATTACACATAAAATTGAATCCTGAATATGAAAGTTAATATCAGCAAGAACCGGGACTTTGTTCTGGTATGGGCCAAAGGAAACGTGGATTTGTACCTCAAGCCCAAAGGAAACTTTGATACGGCATACAACGATTTGAAAGATGAGGATTTGAGGATCCTGAAAGGCCTTTGGAACCATCTTCAGTCAAAAAAGAGAAGTCATGAGTTTTCTGAACTGGAAAAAGGTATTGAAGAGGTCATCTCCGCACTGGACAAGATTTTTGATGAACGGAAGAACTGACTGCTCCTGACATTGTATTTAAAGACGCCGGATGGGGAAGGAAATAACCGCAGTTCCAAAAAAAACAGCGGGAAATGTAAAAAGGTATGAAAGCGCTTTTTTATTACTTATTTATAACATTTATACTATTATCCTAAATAATTAATTAATTATTTGGCAATTGACTAAATAATATTTATCATCGAGTGTTGAATCCGGATATGAACAGGGTTCAACGACCTGTCACTATCACATTGGGATGGGCAAAAAAAAGAGCACCACAGTTGGGGCTGTGATGCTCTGGTCTCGTCTCGTTAATCACCGTTCAAGCAAACAACAAGTACGAGGAAGTAAATTATGAGAATCAAAACAACAAGTAAAGGAATACTTTTAATGCTCATGGCCGGTTTTATGCTGTCCACACCGGCTGTTGCCCAGTGGAGCATGGGCCTTGACATAACAAGCCGTTATGTATGGAGGGGGTTCGAATTCGGAAACAGTCCCAGCCTGCAGCCAGAGCTGGCCTACAGCGCGGGTGGTTTCGAAGCGGGGGTTTGGGGAGCCCTTGCAACCAGCGGAGACCCTGACGGAACGGAAGTGGACTTGTTTGCATCCTATAGCTTTGAGACATCCGCGGGCGCCTTTTCATTAATGGTTACGGATTATACCTTCCCGGTCCATCATACGGGCATTACCGGGGGGGAAACCTGGTTCAGCAGCGATGCGCATTTTGTTGAAGTCGGTTTGGGATTCCAGGGGACGGAGTCATTTCCCGTATCGTTCTTTGCCGGCATGTTCGTTCATAATGACGATGACAATTCGGTATATCTTGAACTGGGCTATGATGTCGGCCAGTTCGGGCTTTTTGTTGGTATGACTCCCATGGAGTCTGCCGCTTATGAAACCAGCGGACCCGGAATCATCAACATGGGCCTGGGCACCGCAAAAACCTTCAAAATCACCGACACTTTTCAGTTTGATCTGACTTTGGTGCTATCTGTCAATCCCTACGCCGAGAACCTGTTTTTTGTCGTTGGTGTCAGTTTGTAGCATGGCCATGTTGCCGGAACACCCATCCAGAGGCAAGTCCCGCAGGGATGCTTGCCGGGTGGGTCAGTTTCGGAACATATTGCTCAGGATGAACCAGATGTTCTCTTTTCGCTCGCGCAGCCGTCTGGTGTAGTAGGGCAGCCACATCGTGCCGTACGGAACATAGACCCGAACCCGGTATCCGTCTTTCACCAGCTCCTCGCAGGTACTCAGGCGCAAACCGTACAGCATCTGAAATTCAAACTTCTCTTTTGGGATGCTGTTTTCCTCCGCAAAACGCTTTGTCCATTCGATCAGGTGGTCGTCGTGCGTCGCAATTCGGGTAAAATCGGTGCCCTTCATCAGCTCGGCGGCATATTCCTTGAAGACGGCGCGTATGTCGGACATGCTTTTGTAGGCGAGCGAGCGAGGCTCGCTGTAGGCTCCCTTGCACAGCCGTACATCTGCGTTGTCACGGACAAGTGCGGCTACATCTTCCCGGCTTCGGAACAGATAGGCCTGGATTACAATGCCGACATGCCGGCCGTACTCCTTTCTGGCTTCGTGGAACAGATCCAGCGTGCGCTGGGTGTAATCCGATCCCTCCATATCGATCCGCACAAACTGATCCAGTTCCCGGGCTTTGTCAAGCAAAGTGAATAGGTTCTGCCGGCAGTATTCGGTGTCGATATCAAGGCCGAGCATGGTCAGTTTGATGGATATGGTTGCGTCCAGTTTCTGTTCACGGATCCCGGTCAGCAATTCGCGATACTCCCCGGTTGTGGTATCAGCCGTTTCCCGGTCGGTTACGTTCTCGCCCAAAAGATCAAGGGTAACCGAAATCCCCTTTTCGTTTAATTCTCTTACTTTCGGCGCTGCCTGGGTGAAATCTTCTCCGGCAACAAATCTTTTTGCTAAAAAAAAGGGCAGTTGCATTCTTAATAGATTGAATAGGAGGAAAAAGACAATATTAGTTTCCGCTATTATACGAGTTTTCGGGTTATTTCCATATTTCCATGGAGGGCAGATATGCATCAGGGGATATGATGCGCGCTTGCAATCATGCCGAAAGAAGGGCTCCGTGCGGACCGTTGCGTCATTTCGTCCAGTGGATTATGTGCCAACCGGGTCAAGGAGTTGCAATGCCTAATATTTTTGTGGCAAATCTGCCAGATTATTATATTGGCACGATCAATCGACCGGAGGTTTGATGAATTTGACAGGTATTTATCCCGTTCGTCACTGATTCATACAGTAACTGAAATGGACTTTTTTTCGCTGGTAATTATTATTGTTTATGTCCTGCTGAGTCTTTCACTTCTGGTGTCCCTCGTCAGGGTAATCATCGGTCCGAGTTTGCCCGACCGCGTTGTGGCACTGGACCTGATTGCATTCGTGGTCATCAGCATGATCGCTACGTATGCCATATCATCCGGGCATCCCGTATATCTTGATGTGGCCATTGTGCTTGCCCTGGTCGCCTTTCTGGGTACCATTGCATTTGCCCGCTTTGTGTTCTTAAGGGCTGAAAAACACAGAGAGGAGGGTACCCATGGCTGAGATAATTGCCGGAATTCTACTTATTTCGGGTGGGTTTTTTGTACTGGTTGCTGCTGTAGGCATCCTGCGATTGCCCGATATCCTGATGAGAATGCACGCATCCACCAAAGCCGGAACGCTTGGCGCGGGGCTTATTCTCCTTGCCGTGGCATTCACTTATGGAGAAATCGGTATCATCTCCCGTGCCATCGCCACCATTATTTTCATTCTCATGACGGCACCGGTTGCCGCTCATGCCATCGGCCGGGCCGCTTACAGGAGCGGAGTCAAGTTCTGGAAAGGCACTGTCGTCGATGACCTGAAAGCGTATTACGAGCGAACGGGAACACCCGGGTACAAGGCCGGAGAGTTGCCGAAAGATGACTGATTTTTCGTGCCGTCTTCCGGAGTGCACGTTCTGGATCACAGATTACATATCGTTCAAAATTCTAGTTTATGAACGTCAAAACAACATATAAAGGATCGGGACGCCCAGGCAAGCACAACGCCGGCTGCGGCAGGAGGCTGCCATGCTGACTGTTATCATCCTGATTTTTGCCGTTGCCCTGGCCTCTCCCTGGATTTACAAGCTCTTCAGGGACAAGGCGGGCTGGGTGCTTTCCTTGCTGCCTTTTGGAAGCTTTCTCTATCTCGCATCCTGGCTGCCGCACGTAGCTACCGGAAATGTCGTGCAGCAGTCCACCACTTGGGTCTCCATGGCCCTGTTTGAAGTAAATCTTGCGTTCTACCTGGACGGGCTCAGTCTCATGTTCGGGCTAATCATCACCGGTATCGGCACCTTCATCGTGCTTTACGGCAGCGGGTATCTTGGCGGCGATACCTACCTGCCCCGGTTCTACTGTGCCATTCTGCTTTTCATGGGATCCATGCTCGGCGTGGTGCTGGCGGACAACCTGGTCAGTATATTCGTTTTCTGGGAGCTGACCAGTTTCACATCGTTCATATTGATCGGCTTCACCCACGAACAGGAGAACTCACGCAAGGCGGCCCTTCAGGCGCTGCTGGTGACCGGTATTGGCGGACTGGCGCTTCTGGCCGGACTTGTACTCATGGGCTTTGCCTCCGGTCACTGGGAGGTTTCGGCCTTGCTGAATGAGGGCGACATCGTCCGAAGCCATCCGTTCTATCTGGCCATTCTGATACTGGTTCTGGCAGGGGCATTCACCAAATCGGCCCAGTTTCCGTTCTCATTCTGGCTTCCGGGCGCCATGGCCGCACCGACCCCGGTCAGTGCCTACCTGCACTCGGCCACCATGGTCAAGGCCGGCGTTTATCTCCTTGCCCGTATGAACCCGGTGCTTGGTTCCACTGAAATCTGGCTGCTTCTGGTGGGTGGAATCGGGCTGCTTACCCTGCTGATCAGCGCATGGCTATCGCTCAGCTTTACGGACATGAAGCAGATTCTGGCCTACTCCACCGTGATGGCGCTGGGCACCATGATCATGCTGATAGGCATTGGCACCGAGCTGGCCATGAAGGCCCTTGCCGTCTACATCCTCTCTCATGCCATGTACAAGGGCGCTCTTTTTATGGTGGCCGGCGCCGTGGATCACGAAGCCGGTACCCGGGATGTTTTGAAACTCGGAGGGCTGCGCCATCTCATGCCGATCTCCTTTGCTGCAGCGGCGCTGGCCGCCATCTCCATGGCCGGCATTCCGCCGCTCTACGGTTTTATCGCCAAGGAACTCGTATACGAGGCCGCCCTGGAGGCGCCTCTCTGGCCAATTCTTGTCATTGCGCTGGCTGTTATCGCCAATATTGCCATTGTGGCGGCGTCGGCTATTGTGGTGATTCGCCCGTTCCTTGGCGCCAGGGTGGAAACGCCCAAGAAGGCGCACGAAGCTCCGCCGTCAATGTGGATAGGTCCGATTTCCCTGGCTGTTCTCAGCTTGATTTTTGGCGTTCTCCCTTTTCTGGTGGACAAGTCACTCATGGTTCCGGTCGCATCCAGTGTCTACGGCGCGCCGATGGACTTCTACCTGTCCCTCTGGCACGGCATCAACCTGCCCCTCATGCTCAGTGTGTTGACACTGGCCGGTGGTATCCTTGTTTACCGTTTCTGGGATGGCGTTCGTGAATCGGTTCCCATGAAATCCTACCAGACTGTTTTTGCCATGGGTCCAATCAGGGGCTACGACGGCTTGGTGAGCGGATTGCTCGGCCTGGCCGGCTGGCAGACCCGCACCATACAGAACGGCCTGATGTCCAATTATCTGGTCACCATCCTTGTCACCCTGCTGGTTGCCGTTGGCTATACGTTCCTTACCCGTTCCGGGATTGTGTGGAATCCCGGTTTTGAAGGCGTGCTCATCCAGGAATGGGCCCTGTCCATTGCCATTATCACCGCACTTGGCATCATCCTGGGATTCGGACACTCCCGACTGACCATGGTTATTGGCGCAGGTGTTGTCGGATTCGGTCTGGCGCTTATCTACCTCATGCATGGCGCTGCCGATCTTGCCATGACCCAGGTGCTTGTGGAGACGCTGACCGTGATTCTGGTTGTGCTGGTGCTCATCCACGTGCCCAAACTGAAGGAGCTCCGGAGTGCGACCTCGAAAGTGCGTGATGGTGTTATCGCCGTGGCGGCAGGTGCCATGATGACACTGCTGATACTGGCTGTAACCGCCGTACCGTTCGACGCTTTCATCTCCGAGTATTACGCCGAGACAAGCTATCCGCTCGCCCATGGACGAAATATCGTTAATGTGATCCTTGTCGACTTCCGGGCTCTTGATACCATGGGAGAGGTGGTTGTGGTTGCCATTGCCGGCCTGGCGGTTTATGCACTGATAAAAATGAAACGGTTCGGGTCAGCCGGCAATACGAATAAGGATGGCAGGAATACTTCCGGTGCTGCTTCCCAAAAAGGTAAATCATCATGAAAAGCCTGATTCTCCATACGGCCACACGACTGATGATCGGAGTTCTGGTCCTTTTTTCGCTGTTTTTGTTCTTCCGCGGGCACGACGAGCCCGGAGGCGGATTCATTGGCGGCCTGGTGGGCGCCGGTGCGTTCACGCTCTATGCCATTGCGTTTGGCTCCGAAGCGACGCGCAAGGTACTGCGAATCCACCCGATAACCCTCATTGCACTCGGCCTTCTCAGTCTGGTGGTAAGCGGACTGATCCCCATGTTTTTTGCCGAGCCCTTCCTGACGGGCAAGTGGCTGTTTATTGAATGGGGTGCATTTGACACCAAACTGAGTACTCCACTTCTGTTTGATATCGGGGTTTATCTGTGTGTGGTCGGCTTCATAGTCACCGTCATTTTTTCACTCGAAGAAGAAGGGTAGTCTGTTATATGGATACGATACTTCCCATCATCGCCGGAGCCATATTCGCAACAGGAATATATCTGCTGTTGAGGCGAAGCCTGATCCTGACGATCATCGGCATTATACTCATCAGCAACTCTGTGAACCTGGCCCTCTTTTCGCTTGGACGCTTGACCACTGAAAACCCGCCGTTAATCAAGGCGGGCAGTCTTGAGCCCCTGACACCGTTTGCCAATCCGCTGCCGCAGGCACTGATACTCACGGCCATCGTAATCGGTTTTGGCCTGTTGGCCTTTGCCCTGGCTCTCGCCTACCGCAGTTACCGGGAGCTGGGCACTGTGGATCAGGATGAACTGCTTCAGGATGCCGAGGACACTTCGGCTACCATTGTCCCCAAAGAAGATTACAAGGAAGGAGGGGACTCATGAACGGACTGCTTGTACTGCCTTTGGCCATTCCCCTTATCACCGCCACGCTGGGACTGCTCTTCCGGAAATCCTCCCAGCTCCAGCGCTGGATCGGAGTGCTTGGGGCGGTTGCATTGCTGGCAACGGCCATTCTTCTTTTCCGTGATGTGCATAAGGATGGCATACAGGTGCTGCAGCTTGGCAACTGGGCGGCACCTTTCGGCATCACACTGGTTGCCGACATGCTGGCGATGCTCATGATTGGCATTTCTGCCATAATGGGACTGATGATTGCGGTTTATTCGCTCTACGACATTGACAAGGAGCGGGAACGGTTCGGCTACTATCCGCTGCTCCATATCCTCATCATGGGCGTGAACGGAAGCTTCCTCACCGGTGATATCTTCAACCTGTACGTCTGGTTTGAGGTGATGCTTATCGCCAGCTTCATCCTTCTGGCGCTGGGTAACAGCAAGAACCAGCTTCAAGGCGCGCTCAAGTACGTTTTCATAAACCTGTTCTCGTCGCTGGTATTCCTGTTCGGCGTGGCGCTTCTCTATGGCATGACCGGTACGCTGAACATGGCTGATCTGGCTGTCCGGCTTCCTGAAGTGGAAAACTCCGGGCTGGTCACCACTACGGCCATGATCTTCATGGTTGCCTTTGGCATTAAGGCGGCGGTATTTCCGCTGTTCTTCTGGTTGCCGGCATCCTACCATACGCCGCCGGTGGCCATTTCCGCCATTTTCGGCGGTCTGCTGACCAAGGTCGGCGTCTATGCACTCATCCGCGTATTCACCCTGCTGTTTACAGGCGAAAGTGCCGACAATGACTACCTGCACACCATACTGCTCTGGGTGGGCGGTTTCACCATGGTGATCGGCGTTCTCGGGGCGGCATCACACATGGAATTCCGCAAGATCCTCTCGTTCCATATCGTCAGCCAGATCGGCTACATGATCATGGGACTGGCGTTCAACACTGCCATGGGAATCATGGGGGCGATTTTCTACGTACTCCACAATATCCTTGCCAAGTCCAATCTCTTCCTCATCAGCGGTATCGCCCAGCGGCTGCTCGGCACTTTCGAGCTGAAAAAGATGGGCGGGCTCTACAAGCACTATCCGTTCCTGGCCGTGCTCTTTCTTATATCCGCCTTTGCGCTTGCCGGCTTCCCGCCGCTGTCAGGTTTCTGGGCCAAGCTGAGTCTGGTGAAAGCCGGCCTTTCCATCGAGCAGTACGTGATCACCGGGGTGGCCATCCTCGTTGGGCTGCTCACCCTGTTCTCAATGACCAAAATCTGGCTTACGGCCTTCTGGGGCCCGGTACCGGAGAAAACACCGGATCATTTTGGCAAAATGCCGCTCTTCGGCGCCGGCAAGCTGTACATCCTCGTTATTCCGGTTATGGTCATTGCCGGGCTGATCATCCTGGTCGGACTTAATGCCCAGCCGCTGCTTGAACTGTGCATGACCGCTGCCGAGCAGCTTCTCGATCCATCTGTTTACATTGAAGCCGTATTGGGACCGCAATGAAATGTCCATGAACTGTAGCCCGGTCACAAAGAAGTATGTTTATAATCGTCATGGACATTCTATCTGACCTTATAAATCATAAGTTTTAAACAGATGAAAATCTTTATATTCCATATTATCCTGGCTCTGATCTGGACGGCCGTAACGGCCACGTTTTCCTTTGGCAATCTGCTGATCGGCCTGGTTCTGGGCTACTTTGTACTGATGGTGGTTGGTCCGGCCATCGACCGAAGCAACTACACCCGCCGGGTCTGGAAAGGCATCACACTGATCCTTTTCTTTCTGAAAGAGCTGGTGATGTCCAGCATCCGGGTGGCCATTGATGTGATGCGTCCGGGTTTCCGGATGAAGTCCGGCGTTGTGGATATTCCGCTGGATGTGACCTCCGACCTGGAAATCACCCTGCTGGCCAATATGATTTCACTCACACCCGGAACGCTCAGCATTGAAGTTTCCGAGGACAAAAAAGAACTCTTCATCCATGCCATGTACATCGATGAAGGCGTGGAACATGTGCGAGAAAACATCAAGAACGGAATGGAGCGGCACATCATGGAGGTAACCCGCGGCGAGTTTCACAAATAGTAGCTGGCCGCCGGTTCGACCGGATTTTGAAATGCGCAACTTTTTCCGGAACAGAAGCATCCGGGACAGCGTTGTATGATTGGTACCTTTACCGGTATTTTGTACAGCTCCCCAAATCCCGGCATACTTCCTTTTTTGCTCCTTATTTTCCATGAGTTCCACCCGGATAAAAGCTACTTTGAAAAACAAACCGGAAATTGCTGACCGCAGCGGCACAAACGGAAACAGTTCCCGGTCGCCCATCATCGTCAAGGGTGCACGTGTGCACAACCTGAAGAACATCGATGTCACCATTCCGCGCAACAAAATGACGGTTGTAACCGGAGTGAGCGGATCCGGAAAATCGAGCCTGGCATTCGACACCATCTATGCCGAAGGGCAGCGCCGCTACGTGGAGAGCCTTTCAAGCTATGCCCGGCAGTTTCTGGAGCGCATGGACAAGCCCGATGTGGATTTCATGCAGGGCATCTCCCCGGCCATGGCCATCCAGCAGAAAAACACCACGACCAACCCGCGGTCAACCGTCGGCACCACCACCGAGATCTACGACTATATGCGGCTGCTGTTTGCCCGTGTCGGCCGCACCATCTCGCCCGTCTCCGGGGAGCCGGTGCGCAAGGACACCCCGCAAATTGTGGCCCGGGACCTGATCGAAAAACTCGATGAAAAGCAGCGGTTCTATGTGCTGATTCCGGTGAGTATGGAGAAGAACAAGAAGATGCGCGAGGAACTTGAAATTTTCAGGCAAAAGGGCCTGAACCGGATCCTCCTGCCAGAGGAACTGATGGTGGACCTGAGCCGCGACGAGGTGAACCTGAGGAAATACCAACCCGACCAGGTGCGCATTGTGGTTGACCGGCTGGCCATGAAAAAAGACGATGACGAATTCCGCACCCGTGTCGTCGATTCGGTGGAGACGGCCTTTCTGGAGGGGCGCGGACGCTGTTACATCAAGCTGCACAAGGGCGATGAGCTTATGTACAGCGAGCGGTTCGAGCGTGATGGCATTGATTTCACAGAGCCCACACCGCAGATGTTCTCTTTCAACAACCCGTTTGGAGCATGCCGGAGCTGCGAGGGATTCGGACGCGTGCAGGGCATTGACGAAGACAAAGTGGTCCCGGACCCCGAGCTGTCCATCCGCGGAGGCGCCATCCAGCCGTTCAACTCCCCCAAGTTTTTGCAAAACCTGAAGCAGCTGGTCAAGGTGGCCGCCCGCTACAGCCTGCCAATCGATGAGCCTTACCAGTCGCTTTCCAGGGATGTAAAGCGTGTGATATGGTACGGGAAGGATGAGTATCCCGGAATCCACAGCGTCTTCGAACAGGTGCGCAGCGAATTCTACAAGGTACACATGCGTGTCTTTTATGCGCGCTACAGGGGGTACTCACTGTGCCCGGAATGCGACGGATACCGGGTTCGGCGCGATGGTCTCTATGTGAAAATCGCCGATTTGCACATCGGACAGATCTCGGAGATGACCATCGGCCATGCCCGCCGGTTCTTTGATGATCTGAAGCTCAGCGACTACGAGATGGGTGTGGGCGGACAGATCCTCTACGAAATACGCAAGCGTTTGCGCTATCTGGACGAGGTGGGACTGCACTACCTCACGCTGAACCGCCTGACCAACACCCTCAGCGGCGGCGAAGCGCAGCGCATCAATCTGGCCAACGCCCTGGGCAGCTCGCTCATCGGCAGCCTCTATGTGCTGGATGAGCCAACCATCGGGCTCCATCCGCGCGACAATGACCGGCTTATCAGCATCCTCAAAACCCTTCGCGACATTGGAAACACCGTGCTGGTGGTGGAACACGACCCGGAGATGATACGCGCGGCAGACAACCTGATCGATATCGGACCGTTTGCAGGCCGGCACGGCGGCGAAGTATGCTATTCGGGCGATTATGACGGTCTGCTCGCATCCAAAACCCTGACCGGGAAATATCTGAGCGGCCGGAAGGCCATTGCCATTCCGCAAAAGCGCCGAAAGGGCAGCGGCAGGGAAATAGTGCTGGAAGGGGCCTCCGAACACAACCTTAAAAATCTGACCGTCCGGTTGCCGCTGGGCAAGCTGGTCTGCGTAACCGGGGTAAGCGGCTCGGGCAAATCGACACTGGTGCACCGCACGCTCTACGCCGGCATCATGAAAGAGCTGGGCGTCTACAACGACCGGGTCGGGCGTTTCAAGTCGATCAGGGGCCTGCAGTTCATCGACGGGGCCGAGATGGTGGACCAGACCCCGATCGGACGGTCAAGCCGCTCCAACCCGGCCACATACACCAAATCCTTTGATGGCATCCGTGATCTCTTTTCGAAGACGCGTGAGGCGAAGATCATGGGTTTCACGGCCGGACATTTTTCTTTCAATGTGCCGGGCGGACGGTGTGAGACGTGCCAGGGCGAGGGGGTCCAGACCATCGAAATGCAATTCCTGGCGGATATTGAACTGCCGTGCGAGGCGTGTGGTGGAACCAGGTTCCGAAAGGATGTGCTGGGCATCAAATACCGCGGCAGGAACATCCACGATGTGCTGGAAATGTCCGTTTCCGAAGCGCTCGATTTTTTTGTGGACGAGCGGCAGATCGTCAACCGCCTTCAGGTGCTGGAGGATGTGGGCCTTGGCTACCTGCGGCTGGGGCAGAGCGGAACCACGCTTTCGGGCGGTGAGGCCCAGCGCGTAAAACTGGCCCGCTACCTGTCGCGTACCGAGAAAGAACACATACTGTACTTCTTTGACGAACCCACGACCGGGCTGCATTTCGAGGACATCGCCAAACTGCTGGAGTCGTTCAACCGGTTGATCGACCAGGGGCATTCGGTGATCATCATCGAACACAATCTGGATGTGATCAAGTCTGCCGACTGGGTGATCGATATCGGTCCGGAAGGCGGATTCGGCGGTGGAACCGTTGTCTGTGAAGGGACCCCGGAGGAGGTAATCCGAAATGCGGAAAGTCACACCGGCCGGTTTCTGAAATCCGTCCTTTCTTAAAGGAGACGAGCATTCCGACCTGGCCGGCTGCGACACCAGGGTTGTTCATACGGCAAACCGGGCATCCGTTCATGATGTACGGGAGCTGCAAGCGCCCCTTTCATCTTCCTGGCGATCAGAACAGTTCGGCCACTTCCCCTGCAATTGCTTCCAGCAGCTTGCGGTCGTTGTCGGTCATTACTCCTTTGGTCTCGGAATCGATGTCGATTTCCCCGATCAGCTCCTTGCCCTTGATGATGGGCACGACAATTTCAGACTCCACCTCCGGGCTGCATGCCAGGTAGTTGGACTCGGCCTTGACATCGTTGACTACGAAAGTTTTTCGTGTTACAGCCGCTTGTCCGCAGATGCCGGTTCCAAACGGGATGCGGATGTGTTCGGTGGGTTCTCCGACATAGGGACCCAGGACAAGCTGCCCCTCGGCAAGCGGATCCACCATGTAGAAACCGACCCAGTCGTAGTGGGGAACCTCACGGTGCAGCAGGGCGCAGATGTGCTGCATGGCCTCTTCCCTGTCAGCGGCTTCCTTCAGAATTATTTTGGTTTTTTCGAGGAGTGAGTCCCACGAAACTTCTTTTTCATTCATATCACAATATGCAAAAATCCAGCGTTTGGTGAATTCATCATGTTGCTGAATATACATAAATTTGGCATCGATTTTAATTTGCACAGCCGTGTCCCCCCCGGCAGGCCGCATCAAAACAGTTCCCCTTTTCTTTTCTGCTGTCAATGCATTAGATTCCGGTACGGTTATGCATAGTCATTCTGACCGGAGAAACAACCGATCCATCACACCACAGAAGGAGCCGCCTATGGAAAAACCCAATGTTGCCGCAGATAAACCGTTTGTCATGAAGGTGGAACCGGGAACTTATGCCTGGTGTGCCTGCGGACTTTCAAAAAACCAGCCCTACTGTGACGGATCGCACAAACCAACTTCGTTCCGCCCGGTAATTGAAAAGGTGGAAAAGGGAAAAAACGTGGCGTGGTGCGGCTGCAAGCAGACCGGATCCCCGCCCTTCTGCGACGGTTCTCACAACAAGTTGAAGGGGTGAACGGTTGTAATAAACACAGATAATCATTATTATTAAATACTTAAATAGTATTATCTGAAGCTGCCGGATTTGCAGGTTGTTTTCCAGGCAGCCTGAAGAATCCTCAGTTGGTTTACGCAAATATTTTTTCGATGATCATATCACGGTAAAACTGTCTGATCAAGTTGAATCGGCGGAACGGACCGTGGCATGCATGAGACCATAATAAATGGAGTATCCCGTGTATCGCATTATTCAAACAGAAACGCTGGCGCCCACCATCACCAGGCTGACAGTGGAGGCTCCCCTTGTCGCCAGAAAACGGAAAGCAGGCAATTTCGTAATCGTGCGCGCCACTCCGACCGGAGAGCGCATCCCGCTGACCATCGTGGATTCCGATCCGGAAAAGGGCACAATTGTGCTCATAGTCCAGGCGATAGGAAAAACAACGCATATCATCACAGGATTGGGTGCCGGTGATCACTTTGTGGATGTAGTGGGTCCGCTCGGCGAACCCACGCCCGTATCGGATTTCGGCACGGTAGTGTGCATTGGCGGTGGCGTGGGCACCGCTGTGATCTATCCTATTGCAAAAGCGCTCAAGGTGGCAGGAAACCGCGTGATCAGTATTGTCGGAGCAAGAACACGCGACCTGGTGATCCTGGAAGAGGAAATGGCGGCTGTCTCGGACGAGCTTGTCGTCACCACGGACGATGGCTCTCACGGGCAGAAGGGATTTGTGACGGATGCCCTGCAGAAGATCATATCGGAACAGGGCAAGCCGGATGCCGTGTATGCGATCGGGCCGCTTCCCATGATGCGCGCCGTATCCGAGGTCACACGCAATCCGGGAATCCGGACCTGGGTGAGCCTTAATCCGATCATGATGGATGGTACCGGAATGTGCGGCGCCTGCCGGGTAACTGTGGGTGATGAGCTCAAGTTTGCCTGTGTCGACGGACCGGAATTCGATGCGCACCGGGTCAATTTCGACGAGTTGATAGCCCGAAACCGCACCTATGGCGGCCTGGAAAAGGAAGCGCTTGAAGCCTGGAAGAAATCAACAGAAACCTCCGATTGCAAACACGTATGAGCAGCAACGGCCACAACAAAGACAAGTCGGGCGCCAAAGTGGAAAAGCGTCGCAAGGTCATCGATATTCCGCCGAGGGAGCGGATGAAAATCCCCCGGCACCTGCCCTTTGAACAGGATCCCCGGGAGCGAGTGTCAAATTTCTGCGAAGTCTCCGAAGGCTTCGATATTGAAAAGGCGCTCGAAGAAGCGAAACGATGCCTCGAGTGCAACGATCCGGTCTGCCTGAAAGCATGTCCGGTCAACGTGGATATTCCCGCCTTCATCCAGCTGCTCTATGAGGGTGACTATGCCGGTGCCATTCGAAAAATCCGCGAATCGAACTACCTGCCGGCCATATGCGGACGTGTTTGTCCGCAGGAAAACCTGTGTGAAAACAGCTGTATTGTCGGCAAAAAGCTGGAGCCGCTGGCCATCGGGAAAATGGAGCGGTTTCTCGCCGATTTCGAGGCACGGAACGGAACATTCACCCCGCCACCGGTTGCCGCATCAAAGGGGCAGAAGGTGGCTGTGGTGGGATCGGGACCCGGGGGCCTCACCGTTGCCGCCGAACTGGCGCAGATGGGATATGAGGTGACGATTTTTGAGGCGTTGCATGAAGCCGGCGGTGTGTTGAAGTACGGGATACCCGAGTTTCGCCTGCCGAAGCAGATTGTGGACGAAGAGGTCGATCGCGTAAGAGCACTTGGTGTTACCATTGAGACAAATGTCATCATAGGAAGGACGCTTACCATTGATGAGCTGCTCGGTGAAATGGGATACGGCGCTGTTTATATCGGCACAGGGGCGGGTTCCCCCCGTTTCCTTAATGTGCCCGGAGAGAACCTCAGCGGCGTGTACTCCGCCAGCGAACTTCTTACCCGGGTCAACCTTATGAAGGCCTACAAGTTTCCGGAATTTGACACTCCGCTTAAATTGGGAAAAAAGGTCGTGGTGCTAGGCGGCGGTGATGTGGCAATGGATGCAGCGCGCACCTCAAGGCGGATCGGTCCGGACAAAACGCTTTTGCTGTACAGGCGTTCACGCGAGGAGATGCCGGCCCGGCTGGAGGAGGTTCACCACGCCGAGGAGGAGGGAATCGAGTTCCATTTCCTGACCAGCCCGGTGGCCATTCATGGGGACGATAACGGCTGGGTACGGGCAATCGAATGCCAGAAAATGCGGTTGGGTGAGCCCGATGAAAAGGGGCGGCGCCGGCCGGTTCCCATAGAGGGATCCAATTTCACCATTGAAACGGATACGGTTGTGGTAGCAATCGGACAGAGCCCGAACCCCATCATCCAGCAGACCACCCCCGGCCTGGAGACGACAACGTGGGGGACCATTGTGGTGGATGATGACGGCGCCACAAGCCGTCCGGGCATTTTTGCCGGCGGGGATATCTCGCGTGGCGGAGCTACTGTGATTCAGGCGGTGGCGGATGGGAAACGCGCTTCACGATCCATTGATGCTTATCTTTCGAAACTAAGGGAGGAGAAAGGTGCCAGTAGCGTGGCGGCCGGCAGTCAAAGCGCCGGAAAAAGGACGGCCGCGGGTTGAAGCACACGGTAGTATGCGGGCGGATGCGCAAAAAAAGGATACGGCATAACAGTCCGTGCATGGAAAAACAGTCTTTTCATTTTATCGGCAGGATTGCGATTTTCTCTGTGAGGGGAGGGTATGCTTCCGCGGCACTAAAATATTGACAACCAATAACGGGGTATAACGATGCTGGTTTATCTGAATGGGGAGTTTACTTCACGTGACAAAGCGGCGATTTCTGTAAATGACAGGGGTTTTCTGTTTGGTGACGGGATCTACGAAGTAATTCGGGTGGTGAATGGCCGGATGTTTCGCCTGGAAGCGCACCTGTTACGGATGGACCGGGGCCTTAAGGGATTGGAAATTCCTTTTTCGGCCAGCCAGCGGAAAGAGCTTGTCAGCGTCATGGAGAAGCTGGTTGTAGAGAACAAGTTGCAGAAGGGTGAAGGCACCATTTATCTGCAGATCACCAGAGGTGCTGCATTGCCCAGGACGCACGCTTATCCGTCGTCAGATACGCCGCCAACGGTTATGCTTATGGCATCGCCATTTGTTCCGGATACCGATATCCTTGAAAAAGGCGGTCATGCCATCACGGTTCCTGATATTCGGTGGTCGCGATGCGATCTGAAAACAATCAACCTGCTTCCGAATGTCATGGCTGCCCAGGAAGAGAAGAAAAGGAGCGCCGGAGGTGTGCTGATGGTCCGGGACGGTTACATCACCGAAGGGTATAAAAACAACGTGTTCGCCGTGTTTGACGGCACATTATGGACCTATCCCGATTCGCCCTACATCCTTTCAGGCATCACTCGTGATGTGGTGTTTGAAATTGCAAAAGAGAAGGGCGTCCCGGTTAAACTGACACCGATCAGCGAAAAGGAGATCCGGAAGGCCGACGAGGTGATGCTAACAGGGACCATTACGGATATTCAGCCGGTGGTCAGCATCGACGGGCGGAGGATAGGTGTGGGGCGCCCCGGTCCCATTGCAAAAATGCTGCAAAAGGGACTGCGGCACCGGATGGACACGGAATAGGCAGCCCACCGGTAACAAAAAACGGCAAAAAGAGAGACCGGGATCCGGCATCAGATCCCGGTGACATACTCCTCAGTCTGCCCAGGCTGGCGTGATCACCACGTCGATGCGGCGGTTACGGGCGCGACCGACTTCCGTCTCATTGCTGGCTACCGGGCGTTCGGGGCCAAATCCCATGGATCTCAGCGGGAATTCCGTGCCGATGTTGGCGCGGATATATTGAGCAACCGCATCGGCACGCTCTTCTGAAAGGCGCTGGTTCAACTCCAGACTTCCACTGGAATCGGTATGGCCTTCAATGGCAATTCGTCCGTCAGGAAAGAGCCGGATGGCATCCTGTACCCGTCGGAGCAGATCAAAAAACTTGGGTTCGATGGTTGACTGTCCCACGGGAAATGTGAGTCCGTGCAGTCGGATCAGGATATTGTTGCCATCCAGAAACACATCGCCGTCATTGGGCGGAATCAGGTTTCGGACATTTTGAATTGCTTCGTCACGTTTTCGCTGTACTTCCAGCAAGGCTGCCAGATCACCTTTTGCATCGATCTGGGAGCGCAGCATTGAAATTTCGCTCTGCTGTTCACGCAAGCGGGAGGCCTGGCTTTCGTTTTCCATCCGCAGGTTCCGGATCTGCTCCTGCGCGGCGCCAATTCGGTTATCCTTGTCGGCGAGGCGGGCAGTTACTGCTTCTATAATGGCTTCTGCCGGTGCGTCAAAACCGGAGTCGAAACGGACCTCCACCTCCATGGTTTCGGCTATCCGGTCCAGTGGCTCTTCTGCTTTCAGGAAGAGGTCTTCAAATGTGGCGTTTTCGCTGCGCAGCCTTGTGATTTCACGGTGCAGGTATCTGACATGGGAAGCCCGGTACGCCGCAAGCTCAGCCAGGCGACCGGCTTCCTGCGTATCGTATCGGTCTTCAGAGAGCATCTGCTCCACCATTTCAATTTCTGCTTTGGCTTTTGCAAACGTTTTGGGAGCGTTGCGCTGCGCCTGTTCGGCCTCGGCCAGCCGTAGGGATTCGCGGGCATCATCCAGGAAATTGGCCTTGATTGCTTCAAGTTCAACAGCCCGGAACTGTGACTCGGCTGTCTGCGCCTGGTTGCGGGCACGATTTACATTGCCTGCTTCGAGGGATTCTGCAGCGGTCCGGAACTGCGACTCGGCGCGCAGCCAGTTTTCCGAACTGAAGACCGGTGCTTTGGCATCTAAAGCACTATTTCTGGCTTCAATGGCACTACGGAAAGTGACTTCGGCCAGATTAGAGGTCTCTTCGGCCCGATTGAACGCTGACATTGCCTGTTGCAGTGCGGACTCGATCCGGTCAACTCCCCGGTTCCGAATCAGATGTTGTTCTGCCATCCGGTAGTGCTCCATCCCGGTTTCATAGTTGCTCGGACTCAAGACACTTGCGTCGAGGGACTTAAGTGTCTCCAGCTTGGAGTCCACTTCCTGAAAAAGCTCGTTCCGGATATTTTGCTGTTCTTGCGAAAGGGTGGTACCTGTCACTGGCTCACTGGATCCGCAGCCACCGATTCCAATTGTGATCAAGAAAAGCGACAAGATTACTGGAACTTTTGCTACTTTGTTTAGTAAAGTATTTGTATCCATATTATTACCTCTTTCTTGATTGATTATTTACCTGAGACCGCTGTGTCAAGTATAATCTAATCAGTATTATGGACGGAACAAATTTCTTATAAAAAAACTGACACCTATCACAGCAGTAACTCTGCTTACAAGTAATTGTGATAATGGCGCTAGCCTGGTTTAGCCACTATACTATTTCGCCGCAACTATTAATTTTTCATCAACTTTTTGTAATGGCCTCAGACGTACACACTGGAATGATTTTGGATATTGATACAATAAAAAATTGCTTATAACAATATTATATAGTTATTTACAGGTAACTTAATACGTATCAGTATTCAAAGGATACGGCAGCTTCTTAAGATGTTCTTGGACAAATCAAAAGTTTAAGAGCTATCGTTCTTTGCAAATCGTGTAAGCTGTACCATAATGAGAGAGTATATGGAGATTACCCAATTACTTATAAAAGTAAGGGATGGTGACAGGGAGGCGTATAATGAACTCTACCCGCTTGTCTATGAACAACTGAAAAAGCTTGCCCAAAATCAGTTGAACTTGGAATACTCCAAAAAAACACTGTGCAAAACGGAGCTTGTCCATGAAGTATTCGAAAAAATGGCGGATCAAAAGCACGTAGACTACCAGAGCAGGGCCCACTTCTTTGCCATTGCTGCAAGATCCATGAGGCAGATCCTGATTGACCATGCCCGAAAAAAAAGCACCGAAAAAGCCGGCAGTGCCCACTCGCGCCTCGATATGGATATAACGGAACTGCGAGCGGACGAACACGCGGAGCGGATTTTAGCCCTTGACGAACTGCTTGACAAACTGAAGGAAACCGATGAGCGGCTGTGCAGGGTCGTTGAGCTTCGGTTCTTCGTTGG
>SKNT01000088.1 GCA_007120385.1 Balneolales bacterium | reverse complement strand
CGCCGGTGCCGCCGGCAGCCGCACACGCACCCTGGGCCAGCGCCTGTGGCAGCCCCGTCCGATTATGCTGCGACCCGTATGGTCCGCCGGCATCGCCGCCGCACTTCTGATACTTCTGGTACTCACCCCCGTCATGTTCCTCTCACTCCAGGACGAAGTCCAGCCGGCCCAGATGCCGGTCCGGCAGATTGTTGAAGAACGGCAAGACCGGGTCCTGATGCGCTTTGTCTATGTGGATCGCGACGCCGAGTCGGTGGCCGTGGCCGGCGACTTCAGCGACTGGGAACCGATCACGCTCACCCGGCAGAACATCAACGGTGATGTGGCATGGACGGGCATCATCCCGCTTGAACGGGGACAGCACCGGTACATGTTCTTGAAAGACGGTGAGCAGTGGGCAACCGATCCGCTGGCCGGCCGGTATATTGACGACGGATTCGGAAACAAAAATGCGATTTTAAATTTGTGATGCGATACCTGCTTGCCGGAATCATGACAGCATTGATGGCCATGGCACAAAACACTTTAATAGCTCAGAACGCTTTTTCTCAGCGGATTCAGGCCGACATCTTCCTGTCGGCCGAGACCGGGTACGTCTCCAACATCTACCTGAATCCCTACGTGCCGGAGTGGGACCGCAGTCTGATTTCCGCGTTCAGCTCCTTTTCACCAGCCGCTCAGCTCAGATGGGCCGGCAGCAAAAACAGCGCTTCGGTCAGTGGAACCGCCTATTTCCTGCATCTTTATGATGAGCGTGCCGACTGGAGCGGCGCGTATCTCACCTCAACATACAGCCGTCGCCTGACATCTTCCCTTTCCGCCCGGACTTCAGGCGGCCTGCACTTCTTTTCGGGATACCGGTACCGCAATGTCCAATGGCTCCAGGCCGGGTTGGAATGGCTCTTTTCGCCGTTTGCCAAGGCGGAGGCCCACATCGGAACCGGCTGGCAGTCCTTTGAGGGATTTGAGGATGAACCCGCCATCCGAAGCCGGAACGACTCCTACCGGCTGGGCATGGAATACTGGCCGGGGTACCGATGGCGGCTCCGGGCGCAGTTCTTCAGCGGACTGGGACATTTCACCCGTCCCGGAGATGGTTTCGTCAGCAGCATATCAGCAACACATTTCATGCAGAGCCGGATTGCGGTCACACTCCGGACGGGTCTGGAGCAGTACTCCCAGGAATTCCAAATGAGTCCGGAAAACGGCCCTGGCCCGTCTCAGGGCGGCATTAGCCTGGCCGAAGACGGAAGTATCATAACCCTTGAAGACCGTTTCCACCGGACTACCTTCACCGCCTCCTATCCGATCCGGAACAATGTGTCGGTGACGGGGACGGCCGCCGGTCTGCTGTGGTTCAGCAGTGCGGATGACGCTGTACTGACCGACTATCAGGTGTCGGCCGGAGTGCAGGTGTCATTTTCTCCCAGACGGGTGCGCAAGGGCATGATCCGTTCACTGGAATGGAACCGGGAAGACAGTGAGCAGAAGATCGTCACCGTACGCTACGGCGGAGACGAACGGCTCTACATCACCGGTGATTTCAACGACTGGGAATTGCCCGGGATTCCTTTGCAGAAAGCAGGAAGGAATCGGTTTCTGGCCCGGCTTGAACTGCCTTCAGGGGTATATCAATACAAAATAGGGGTGCGGGAAAACGACAGCCTTGAATGGCTAGACTTCCCGAGCGAGGTGGCTACCGTAAGCGATGGCTTCGGCGGCAAAAACGCAAGAATAATCATTGACCATGGAGAGTAATGCAACGGTGAAAACCATACTCAAAAACGATAAAGAGCAGGAATACAAGATGTATTTCATACAATACAATAGTACAGGAAAGGCTGCTGAATACCGGCTGGTCTGCAATCCGCAGCATGCTCCATTGGGTGGCGGCATCATGCCGTCCTTCCGGAACTGGAAATTCCTCGCTTTGGTGCTTGTGGCGGTATTTTCGGCGTCCCTGGCAGGGCCTGTCCTAGCCCAGCATGAGATTGCGGATTACCATGCCGTCATGGAACAGGGGGTCTCTTCCGGCATGGACTCAGAACGCCTTGAAAGCCTGATTGCCCGGGCGCAGCAGCGAGGAGTCACACCGGAACAGCTGGAAAGCATGGTCGGTCCGGCTTATTCGCTGGCGGAAAACGACCTTCCATACACTTCCGTATTGCAGAAAGCACTGGAGGGGATGGCCAAGCGGGTGCCCGCCGCAAACATCCGGATGGTAACCGAAAACATGGCCGGCGGCATCACGCGCGCCGCAGAGATCGTGGATCCCTGGATGGGTCGCAATGAGGTGAGGATCATGACAGCATCTGTTGCGGGTGACCGGGGTGCCGGTGCATCGGCTCGTGAATTCCGGAATATCTTCATTGAAAATACCTCGTACGCAATCCAGCAGGAGACGGAAGAGCAGACCCTTCGTGATTTCCTGGACCAGGCGGTGACACCGGGCGTCATTGAGCGCAATGCCATTGCCTCGGTGGCGGCGGGGCTTCGTGCACTGCCGGAAATGCCAACCACAAGGGATGATCCCGGAACAAGCGTCCGCCTGCTGGTCCGGGCACTGAATGCCGGCTTCACCCCCGGTGAGATCCAGCAGCTCCCGGATGCATTCCGGTCGGCCCAGTTCCACAGCGAGCTTCCGGCGGACCATGTTGCGCGCGGACTTGACCGCCAGCTGGGTGAAAATATCCCGGCGGCACATATTCTGGAAAATCTGTTTCAGGGGAATGTCGGCGGAGGTCCGCCGGGCTTCACCCCGCCCGGTCTGGAAAGAAGAGATGAACGGGGAGAAGGCCGTGGCCGGGACCGCAGACCCGTAACACCGCCTCCGTTTAACTGAAACGCCGCCTGCACAAGGAACTGCACAGCCCGGACAGGCTGCCACACAGCCCGGACGTTCTGCACAAGTACATCCACCGTCCTGCACCACCCCACCGTCCGGCACCACCCCACCGTCCGGCGCCACCCCACCGTCCGGCGCTACCCCACCGTCCGGCACCACCCCACCGTCCTGCGCCACGCAACTGGCCGGTGCTGCGCCACTGACCGGCCTTGCACCCTAATCCGGACGTAATCCCGTCCCGGAATCTTCACCTGCCCGTCCACCCTGCGGCCCGTCCCGGAAAAATCCCGGCCGGATGGCCTTGCTCCTGCTTGCGACGCTAATATTTTGACGCACAACCGGGCAACTTCTACTCCTTTCTCAGTCCGGATTGCTTTTTCTGTAACCTTTCCCAGTTCCGGGCGTCATACGGGCAGACTAAAAAAAAACATGATTCTGTGGATGACTTGTTGCTGCGGCAACGCTTAACAAGGCACAGTTTGTCAGGCTGAAAACAAGAATACGAAATTATGGTTGAGAAAAATTATCCCCAACTGGCTGCGCATGCCACAAGCTTTGACTTGAAGAATACCTTCGTATTTGAAAAGTGCACCTGGCATCCGGAAGAGGTTCGGCTGGACCAGAACTATCCGAACCCTTTCAATCCGGTTACAGTCATTCGTTTTGAAATACCTGAAGAATCCATAGTCAACCTGAAGATTTTGAACAGATCAGGCAAACTTGTTGCAGTTCTTAAAGATGAAATCCTCCCTGCGGGGTCATACCAGGTAGCCTGGGATGCCTCACTGATGCCTGGCGGCAAATATTACTACAAACTGCAGGTCAACCGCCAGACATTCACCAAGACAATGACATTGATCAACTAAAAAATTTATCCACCATGAGCTATAAAAAACGTTTTACAAGTCACATAACAACCTCCATTGCTGCCATGCTCGTGCTGGTCCTTGGATTGAGCGCATGCGACCAGGGCCTGGACAATACGGGTACACTTCGCGTGGTGCTTCATGACAATCCCGGCGAGTTTCAGGAAGTGGGCATTGAAGTGCTCAGGGTGGAGGTCAACAACCTGGATGATGAAGACTCCGGGTGGACCGTGCTCAGTGAGCCGAATGAAACCTATGATCTGCTGAAACTTGTCAACGGTAACATGGCCGTTCTTGCCGATGTAGAGCTGAAAGCAGGCACCTACCGCCAGATCCGTCTTATTCTTGGTGACGGCAACTACGTGGTGGTTGACGGAGAAACATACGGTCTCAAAACCCCGTCCGCGCAGCAGACCGGTGTCAAGCTAAATATCGATGCGCAAATCCAGTCGGGCATCACCTATACGCTGGGCCTTGATTTCGATGTAAACAAATCCATTGTCAAAAGAGGAAATGCCCCTGTTCCCGATCCCTATCTGCTCAAACCGGTAATCCGCGCCTACGCGCAGGCTGAAACGGGAATTATCAGCGGTGTGGTGAATCCGTATGTGGAAGGAACCATGGTCTCAACCGAAGTGGAAGGCGAACCGGTATCCACCTATGTAGAAGAAGAAACCGGTGCGTTCAAACTGATCGGACTTCCTGCCGGTGTCTACGACATAGTGGTCGATGCAGGTGAGGATTACGACCCCGTAACCGTGGACGATATCGAAGTTGTGGCAGGAGAGACCACGGATGCAGGTGTCATCGACCTGGTGGAATAAGGTTAACGGCAATGGCAATTATCAGGATTAATGAGTGAAAATAATGAGTGAAATTGCGTTGAGTGGAGACACTCGTACAGCTATTTGTCATAGAATAAACAAATGAACAGATTTTTCATTTATACAACAGGGGCCGGTCACTGCCGGTCCCTTGCCATAACGGCCGCAATGCTGGGCATGATGCTGATTATGGTGCTGGTCATGCTGGTGGCGCCGTCGCATGCGCGGATGTTGTCAGGTAATGGCGATCCGGTTATGAAGCGCGCGATCGATGCCGGTATGGATGCCGACCAGATAGAGCGCCTCATCAGCCGTGCTCAAGGCAGAAATATGACCCCGGAAGAGCTTCATCAAATCCTGATGTCTGCAATCTCACTTGCTGAAATGGATCTTCCATACAATATGGTGATGCAGAAAGCGGCAGAGGGTCTGGCCAAGCAGGTTTCGGCTCCCGGCATCCTGACCGTTCTTGATAACATGCAAAGCAGCATGGTGCACTCTGCCGATATTGTCGATCCATGGATCGGACGTCCGGAAGTGCAAGGCCTGATCGAGGCAAAAAAAGGTGTGCGAACAACGGTCGAAGCAGCCAGGCTGTATCGCGGTATGCTGCTTGAAAGTGTCTCGTATTCCTTGCAGAACAATGCGGATGACAGCCTGCTGCGCGAATTTCTGGATGAAGTGGCATCCATAAAAAATATGGAAAAGGGTGACCTCGCATCCATTGCAGCTGGCTTGCAGGCACTTTCCGAAATGCCCATGACACGGGACAATCCCGGCCTGAACGCTCGCTTGCTGATTGGGGCCATGAACGCCGGCTTTACCGCTTCAGAGATCCGGGAGTTGCCCCATGCAATGCGCTCGGCGTCATTTCATAGCCGGCTGCCCATGGAGAAAATCGCCGGAAGCCTGGAACTGCAATTGCACGAAAATATCCCCGCGGTACAAATCATGGATAATCTTTTTCAGGGCATTATCGGGGGAGGACCACCCGGTTTTCATGTTCCGGATATGCACCCGGCTCGAGAATCGGGTCGTGGCACGGACAGAAGGCCGCCCGTTCAGTCCCTGCTGCCATAGTTTGGCAGCCGGAGGCTGTCAGGTTCATTTCATGCGGTGCAAAAAAAAACCTGTAACCATTTGAAATAGAAAGCGTCATACGGTCAGATTGAATCACAAAGGTCGCGCATATAGTGCATATAGAAGGCAGACGAAGACGAATCAAAAAAAAGGTGGTTGTTATGAAAGGAAAAAAATACTACCCCGTAGTCGCAGCAGTTCTTTTGGGAATGTTCCTGTTGCTCTTTGGCACCAGGCTGTCCGCTCAGGATAATAACCTTGCAGATATCGACATTGTTCTTCCTGATGGCGCCGTATCCCAGTCGCATGCCGTTGAAGTTGGCGAAACCCTGGTGCTGCGCGGACTTCCTTTCCCGCTGCACAAGCTCAACGGTGCCGAGCTGTATTTCCCGGAAGGATCGCTCAATGAGAAGGTCAGCATCGAAATAAGCCTTCCTGATTTCAGTACAATATCCGAGGAGACCCCCAAGGATGTTGGCTTCGGGGAAATGATTGCCAACGCCATCCAGGTGAAGGTGTATGTGGACGATGAGCTTGTGAGCCCCTACTATTTTGAAGTGCCGGTTGAGCTGAGCCTGCCCATTCCTGAAAACCTGCCGCAAGGCATCGGTGAACAGGTGAGCGAGTTCATCCTGGCCTACATGGACGATGAAGGCGAGGGCATCAATACCGAAGAGATAAAAACGGTATTCCGCGATGAGGTAAACCGGTTTGTCCGTGCCGAAGTCGGTCACTTTTCCAACATCGTAATGACCGTGTTGCAGGACCCGGTACCTGCTGATCACGT
>SKNT01000112.1 GCA_007120385.1 Balneolales bacterium | reverse complement strand
TCTACAGGAAGATACCGGAGATGATGGGTCCGGTCGCGGACCGCATCCGCTGGCTGGCACTCACTGCCACCGCCACGCCGGAAGTTCGCAGCGACATCGTCACTGCCCTCGATATGAAGGAGCCCAACATCATTTCGCGCGGTTTCAACCGGCCGAATTTGCAGTGGTGGGTGATCCAGGAGGAACAAAAGAAGCGCCGCCTGCTGGAAATCCTCAAGAGAGCAAAAGGCAGCGGACTTATCTATGCCGGTACCCGCGCCGCCTGCGAGCAACTCTCCGAATGGCTTTCGCGGAAAGGGTGGAAGTGCGAGCCCTACCATGCCGGTCTTGAGTCCGGGCAGCGAGAGGACATCCAGAACCGATGGATCGACGGACGGCTGCCGCTTGTAGCAGCCACCAACGCTTTTGGAATGGGCATCGACAAACCGGACTGCCGTTTTGTGGTGCATTATGACATGTCCAAGTCCATGGAGGCCTATTACCAGGAAGCGGGCCGGGCGGGCCGTGACGGTGCCGAGAGCTATCCCATACTGCTGGTAAGCCAGGCAGACCTGCCCGCGGCAAAAAAAGCCATTCTGGATTCCTGGCCGAACCGGAACCAGCTTACAAAGGCTTACAATGCCATTTGCGACCACTGGAATCTGGCTGCGGGATCGCGGATGGATGAGCCGCAGATAGTCGACATGGAGCAGATTCAAAAACGCTCAGGGTTGTCACGAAGGCTGTGCTGGTCGGCTCTGAGGGTGCTGGATCAGCTCGGAGTGCTCAAGCTTGCCCAGTCGGAGGAACCGCAGGTTGGAATACGTTTTCTGATGCATGGCGACACACTTGCCGACCGGCTGGCAAAAATGCAGAAACCCCGGAAACGGGAATTCGCGGACCGCCTTCACCGGATGATGGGGCCGGATTCACATCACAGAATGGTCTACATGGACGAGCGCCCGATGCGAAACCGGCTTCAGATTACCGGAAAAATGCTGGAAAACGGATTGAAAGTGCTCTCGGATGAAGGATTTCTCCTGTATGCGATCGTACGAAATGAGAAAATGGGGCGGTTGATTGAACCGCGCTACCAGAAGTTCTCACTGACGGAAAAGGAAATTCTGCTGCACCGGGACCGCCTGCTGAAAAAACTGGACCATATGATTGGATATGTACAAACAAAAGGCTGCAGAAGCCGGTATATCCGAATCTATTTTGGCGAGCAGAATGTGCCGGAACATTGCGGGAAATGCGACAATTGCAGGAAAAGGTCGTCAACAGGTGTCACACCGGACGATATCCGCAAAGTTGCCCGACTTCTCGAGGAAGAGGCGATGGGGTTTGAGAAGCTTCAGCAGCGCACGCGCTGGGGCCGCACCCACCTGAAATCCGTACTCTCTTCCATGATGAGGGAAGAGATGATCCGCAAAGTCCGTGACGATGAGGAGCGATACCTCATATCGTAATTGATGTACCGGGCCACCGGGGATTTCCAAGGCTGATTCAGGGGATGTACGGTGCTATCGCGTTGGTATCGCGCAGCTCCATATAGCGGTCCGACAGGTCACTGCCGAGCTCATCCAGCCTCATTCTTACGATACTGTAACGCCCCTGCTGTTCATGCATGTCAAGGTGGTACCAGGCATGGCTGCGTTGGAACTGGTCCCGCGTAATCCCATAATGCTTCAAAACAGCCTGCTGTCCGGCCCGGTATCTTTTTTCGTCGCCGCCGTCCTTCTCCATGATGGCAGCGAGAAGGTGCATCTCCAGCAGGATGTCAAGATAGACCTCTTCTTCGATAAGATCATCAGGGCGGTTTCCATCACAACCTGACACCAGAAATGGCATAAGAAAAAAGGCCGCAAAGAGGATTAACAATCGGTGTTTATGCTGAAAACCCGTCAGTATTTGCCGAATGATCATCTATTTTTGAGGCGGTTTGGGGATAAGGGGACGAACCGTAATCTCATCGATCAGGAAATTGTCCGGTGTTTCAAGTATGTGGACCAGTGTACTGGCAACGTCCTTGCCTTGCAACATATTGGGATGTGTGCCACCGTGCTTCTCGAAAAACTCTGTGGCAATGGAACCGGGGTAGATGCAGGTGACCTTGATTCGGTCATTGCGCAGCTCTTTCATCAGCGCCTCACTGAACCCCCGGATGGCAAATTTGCTTGCATTGTAACCGGAAATGTTCGGGTTCCCAATGAGGCCGGCCACGGAGGCAATATTCACGATGTGATGGACACTTTCGGCCTGTTTCATGAAAGGAACGACAAGCCGTGTCAGACGAAAAACGGATGTAAGGTTGGTCTGGATCATGGCATCCCAGTCATCAGGCGAAAGTTCCTCCACGGCACCAAAAAGCCCGAGCCCGGCATTGTTGACTAGGATATCCGGACTGTTTTTTCTGGAAAAGGTCTTTTCGACCCACTCCTCCAGACCCTTGTAATCGTTGACATCCTGAACCACGGGCACGAACAGCTCACCCAGCCGGGACTGCAGCTCATCAAGCCGCTCCCTGCGGCGGGCCAGTCCATATACCCGGCACCCTTTTTCCGTGAGCGCTCTGCTGAAATCGGCGCCTATTCCACTGCTGGCACCGGTTATGATGGCAGTTTTTCCTTTGAGTTGCATAACAGGATCAAACTTTTATGGTGAATATGTGCTCTGCATGCAAGATGCAGCCTTGAATCTAATTCACCTAATATAAGGTCCAACGATACAAAAACGTTCGAAAATTGCGGGACAGGATGACATCGCCAGGGAAGAGCAGCCCGGTAAGGTTGTCAGGTCTCCTGTTTCGTTCCACCAACAACGGTCAGCCTGGCGGGATGAATCTCGGCAGTGAAATCAAAAAGCCCGTCAGCCAGCACCTCACCGTCGGCGTGTGCCATGAGCGGCCGGTCGGAAACCACGCTTACGGCACGGCATTTCTGCACCCGGACATGCGGGCTGCCGGAAGTCCCGTACATCAGCACACGCAGCAGGAGAGGGATGCGCGCAAGAACACCGGTATCACGAATCATCACCAGATGGAACAATCCGTCCCCGAAGTCTGCTTCCGGTGCTATCAGGATTCCCCCTCCCTCAACCGGTCCATTGGCAACCGCAGCCAAAAGGTATCGACCCGACCAGGTTTCCCCGTCTGTCGTAATGGTCATCTGACTTGCCCTGTAGGTGAACAAGCTCTGCAGAACGCCGGCTAGATACTTCCATTTTCCCAGCATCGCCGGCATTCTGGAGGCATTCCAGGCCACCCTGCCGTCAAACCCGAAACCAAGGGTGTTGATGAAGAAGCCAGGGGTGTGGAAGGCATGGGATGCATCCCTGCCGCTGTCCGACCGGCGCAACAATCTGACAGACCCGGTATCCAGTTTCCGGATGGATGCGGATGGCGTTTGCCCAGCTTGCTGTCCGCCGGATTGAAGCGTCCGGTAGCCGGCAGCCAGAATCGAGATCGCATCGGAAAGCTTCCTTGGTATCAGCAACCCTCTGGCAATATCGTTCCCGCTGCCCGCTGGAAGCACACCAAGACAGCATCCGGTCCCGGCAAGTCCGGCGGCAACGGCGTTGACGGTTCCGTCGCCACCGGCTGCTGCAACAAGAAGGGATTTTTCGGCGGCCTTGCGTGCCATTGTCCCTGCTTCCTGCAATGTGGCCGGCCGCCAGATTTCATGTGGAACCGAATTGCGCCTCAGCAGGGTCCCGATCCTGGAAACAAGCCTGTTTTCAGCGGGAACAGACGGCGCGCCAGTTGTCATCGCCGGCCGGAATATGATAATAAGAGGAACGCTGCAATCGGAAATCAAACCATTTCCTCACAACAGTTTACGGAGGACATCCTGATAACCGGGGTAGGCTGTGACAATCTTGTCGTCCGCCAGTTCAAAATCCCGGAAGTCAAAACCGGGAGCCACCGTACACCCGGCCAGCGCAAAATTGTCCCTTATACGCCCGGCGGATTCGTCGTAGTTGTCGGTTACCGTCACCCCAAACCAGGTTCCCGCCGGCACCATGAACTGGTAATGCTCCCCGCGCTCGGGGTTTTCGCCAAGCCGGACGGCCTTGTAGGACCCGCTGGAACCAAACATGTGCACTGTAAGCGGAAGTCCGCGATAAAAATGCCACACTTCGTCCGACTTGATCCGGTGCAGGCTCGACCGCTCACCCGGCCGCAGCAGAAAATAGATGGCGGTGCTGAATGTCCTGGCGCCTTTGAACCGGTCCGGAAGATATTCTGCGCGCACCACTTCGCCAGACCGGTAGATCTCACGGTAATATCCCCCTTCGGGATGCGGTTTGAGTTTGAGTTTTTCGATCCAGTATTCGGCTGAGTGCAGGTGTTCCTGTGACATGTTAATCCCGTTTGTGGTGGTTTGCTGGAAAGTACAGAATTCCGACAATTTGATAACGATTAAGTACGGATTTTCCTGCTTTTTTGTACCTTGATCTCATGAAGAAGACACTTTTTCTGGATGCAGGAAACACCCGGGTCAAGTCGGCAGCGGAGGATTCCTCGCGATGGTCGGTGCACCCGCTGCCGGAGTACGACGCACCGGATTTTGATTCCTTCTTGCGGAAGCATGCCCTTCATTACGACCGGATCGTGCTTTCATCCGTGAAGAAACGGTTTCAGAAAGAAGATCTGGAGCGGCTGCTGTCTGTTGATGATGCGCCCTCCACGCCGGAAATACTTGCCATCACTCGTTCGGTGCTGACACCTGAAAGGCACCGGTATCGCACCCCTGAAACGCTGGGCATCGACAGGTACCTGGCATGCCTGGGTGCTTGGAGCCTCGGAAGCGGCTCCGTAATAGTATCCGATGCGGGAACGGCATGCACCATCGACGTGATGGATGCCGGCGGCATTTACCGTGGCGGGGTGATCATGCCCGGTCTCCACATGCTTATTGTAACCCTGGGGCGTGGGGCGGACGGGCTCTTCCCTGTATCCGCCGGGTTGCCTGCATCCTGGCCCCCTGATTCAACCGCCACCGCACTTCAGGCTGGTACCGCCGGAACATTCCTTGCCGCATGGGAGGCCCATGTTCAGCGCACGCGGCAACTGTTCCCGGAAGCACGGATCTGGCTAACCGGCGGTGACGCCGCATTCCTGGCAGAAAACAGCTCGCTGGACGTGCTGCGAAACGACTGCCTCGTTTTCGAGGGGATGCGTCACTGGCTGGAAACCATGCAGCAGGAAGGCGGCGGGGAAGCCTGATCTCCGGCGTTCTGCTCACGACGGATTCGGGCTCATCAGTGCATTCCTGCTCAAATGCCATGCGGCCCAACGGCAAAAATCATCCGCGAATCTTCTCAAAAATAAATGCGTTCACCATTTGAAGCGCCACCTGGTTTTCGCCGCCGTGCGGGATGATGATGTCGGCATAACGCTTGGTCGGCTCCACAAACTCCAGGTGCATGGGGCGGACGAATTTCTCGTACTGATCCAGCACACCCTCGATAGACCTGCCCCGTTCGGTGATATCGCGCCGCAGACGGCGCAACAGCCGCACATCGTCATCCGTATCCACAAACAGCTTGAAATCCATCAATTCACGAAGTTCCTTCTCGTAGAAAATGAGGATTCCGTCAACCAGAATGATCTTTTTCGGAGTGATGGTCAGTGCGTCATCCTTGCGGATGTGGTTGGAGAAGTCATAAATCGGGCACTCGATGCTGTAACCACTGCAAAGTGCCTTGATATGCCGGATGAGAAGTTCGCTTTCGAGGGATGCGGGATGGTCAAAGTTCTGGCGGGCCCTTTCTTCGAAAGGCAGGTGCTTCAGGTCCCGGTAGTAGGCGTCATGTGCGATCAGAGAAAGATTTTCCTCCCCGATGGTATTGCATATATGCTGGATTACGGTGGTCTTGCCCGAGCCGCTTCCCCCCGCGACCCCGATAATCAATGGTTTTTCCATGCGCTGATAATGGTAATAATGTTGGTGTATTGGATGCCGTTGCGGTTATCTGTTCTGGCGGTTGCGGTCTCTTTCCAGGCGCTCCTTGTAGTCCCGTATCGAACGGAAAATGGCCGAGGCCATGATGTTCTGGCCGTATTCACTGCTCAGAAACTGCTCTTCCTGCGGGTTGGTTATGTATCCCAGCTCCACCAGCAGCGCCGGCATGGAGGCGTGGTACAACACGATGAACCCGGCCTGCTTCACCCCTCGTGAACGGCGCCGGGCGCGTTCGGAGAATTGAACATCCATTTTGGTGGCAAGCATCTCACTGCTTGCCATGAATCCGATGTTGGAAAGTTCGTAGACGGCCAGCTGCTCGGGTGTGAGCTCTTCAGAGCGTTCGTCTTCTTCCTCAAAACGGATGGCGTTGTTCTCCTTCTTCATGACCTCGAAGGCCTCGCGGCTGCGGTGCATCCCGAGAAAATAGATTTCGGTACCGTGGGCGTGCCGATTGCGGTTGGCGTTGGCATGGATAGAGATGAACAGGTCCGCTTCGGCCTGGTTGGCAATCTGCCCGCGTTCCTGCAGCGGAATAAACGTGTCATCGGTGCGGGTATAGATCACCTCGATCTCGGGCAGATAGCGTTCAATGTACTCGCCGACTTTCAGGGCTACTGACAGTGCAACCTCCTTTTCCCTGGTGCCGCGGAACCCAATGGCGCCGGGATCGCGTCCGCCATGTCCGGCATCTATGACGATCCGGTTAAGTTGCAGGTAGGCCTCCGACATTCTGGGCTGGTCCACACGAAACAGGTCACGGTCCAGAGGCTGCTCAGGAGCGGTCCAGTCATTGCGTGCCACATCGGGCGAGGTATCGGCATCATCGATCAGATCGTCCCAGAAGATGGGGAACAACCCGTCGGTAAGCACTTCAAGATCATAGGGTGAGGCTTCTGTAAGCCCGATGAGCAGATCTTTCCCATTGGCATCCAGGTAGGCGTCGGCTATCATGAAGATTTCTTCACCCAGATAGATGTCGGCGCCGATCCCGCCTTCGATATCCTGGTAAAAGAAACTTTCAAAAGCGTCGCTGCTGTTACTGGTGCGCACATTCTCCGAGGTGATCCCTTTTTTGTAGAGGGCCAGCTGGATGAGCTTGGGGTTGGGTTGCCAGATGAAGAAGGAGTCGGCAGGGCTGGCCATGTGAAAGCGGACTACATAGCCCAGACCGTCGGATCGTTCTGCCGTGGTGACCCTGTCCAGCGGCTGAGCCGCCACGGCGGCTGTGGGTGGGGGCAGCAAACCGGACGTAACCCACAGTGCCATCAGAGCAAAAAGGAACGCAGCGATCCGTCCGGATGGAAGGAATCCGGATAAGGGAAATGATTTCGGATGCGACAACATGGGTATCAGGGGTTTTCGATGAAAATACGGCGATTTTTCCTATGAAGGCAAGGAGATGTGAAGAAAATGATAGCAGGTGATACCCAGGCTGACCGATATGTTGAAGGAATGTTTGGTTCCGTACTGCGGTATCTCCAGCAGCTCCTGGCACCCGGCAAGCAGATCGTTGTCTATTCCGGTCACCTCGTTGCCGAAAAGCAGGCAAATGCGGGTATCGGGACCGGGATGGTAACCGGTGAGCAAACGGCTCTGATGGGTCTGCTCCAGGCCAACAAGGACATAGCCGTTTTCCCGGCACCAGGCAAGGTGGTCCTCAGGGTCAGCAGCGTGCCGCCATGGGACGCTCTCCTCCGCACCAAGGGCGGTTTTCGTGATTTCGGGCCGCGGCGGCACCGGTGTATACCCCGACAGGAACAGGGCTTTTACCCCGAAAGCGTCCGCTGTCCGGAACGCAGAGCCGACGTTGTGCATGCTGCGTACGTTATGCAGCCAGATCACCATATCCGCCATAAGCGGCGGAGGTGTTCGCAAGCTGTGGGATGCGTAAATCTCCCGGGTGGTTTTTTTCCGAATGGTCTGGTCCATGGGATTTGTATGGCCGGCGTTTCTTTTCTGCAGAATATATGGTAACTTTTGAATCATCGGATATATTGCTCCGACCTGTTCCCGGAACAGTTGTTTTTTCGGCCCGTTGCATGCCTGTACTTGCAGTTTGCAATCGGGTCTTTTTTATTGGGAGAACTGGTTGCGCAGAGCATGACCGTCATCAAATCCAAATCTTTTGAATACGACAAACAGCAGAAATCGTGAAAGTTAACTACCTGTCCAAAGAAGGATACGACAAACTAACTGCGGAACTCAGGGACCTGGTGACCCGGGGACGCAAGGAAATCGCAAAGCAGATCAATGAAGCACGGGCACACGGCGACCTCAGTGAAAACGCCGAGTATGACGCCGCCAAAGAAGCCCAGGGGAAAATGGAGGCCCGCATTTCGGAGCTTGAAAAGATCATAGCCAATTCCAGGGTGCTTGACGGGAAAAATATCGACAACTCCAAGGCCTATGTGCTTTCCACGGTTACCATCCTGAACAGAAAGACACAAAAAGAGATGAAATATACCCTGGTCTCAAAGGACGAGGCTGATTTCAACAAAGGAAAGATTTCAGTAGATTCCCCTATTGGCAAGTCACTGATGGGCAAAGCAATCGGTGATGTCGTCAATGTGAAGGTTCCGGCAGGGACGCTGGAGCTGGAAATCAGGAACATCGAACGGCTGTGAGTCCGGCTCCCTGGCAAACGGAACCTCAGGCGGCAGGCATCGGCTGCATACACACAGCGTTTCGCTCCATACGGAATTGCAAAACCCCATGAATATAAATATGATAGTTACGAACCGGCGTACGGATCACGGGAGTGAACGCATAAAAAGTATTTTGATCGATGCCGGATCGGATCACAGAAACCTGAAATTGGAAGAAAACAGATGAAAATTGCCGTAGTAGGAACAGGATATGTCGGACTGGTCACCGGAACTTGCTTTGCAGATTCCGGGAATTATGTTATGTGCGTTGACAATAATCCCCAAAAGCTTGCTGTATTGCGGGAGGGAAGAGTCCCAATTTACGAACCCGGACTGGAGACGCTGTTCAAGCGCGCCATCCGCGAGAAGCGGATGACATTCACGGATAACCTGGCGGATGCTGTGGAAGCTTCCGATATCCTGTTTCTTTGCCTGCCAACACCTCCCGGCGCGGACGGTCAGGCGGACCTCAGTGCCGTGCTGCACGTATCCGGTCAGATTGGCGGATTGATAAAAGAATACAAGGTGATCGTGAACAAGAGCACCGTTCCCGTGGGCACAGCCGACAGGGTCCGTGAAGCCATTGCGGCCCACACCGACGTACCCTTCGATGTGGTATCCAATCCCGAGTTTCTGCGTGAAGGGGCAGCTGTCAACGATTTCCAGAAACCCGAGCGTGTGGTTATCGGTACGTCAAGTGAAAAGGCGGCCGGAATCATGAGGGAGCTTTACGAACCGTTTGTACGCAGCGGCAACCCTATCATTGTCATGGATGAGCGCAGTTCGGAAATGACAAAATATGCCGCCAATGGTTTCCTGGCCACCAAGATCACCTTCATGAACGAGATCGCGAATTTGTGCGAACGGGTGGGCGCCAACGTCGACAACGTCCGGCGGGGCATTGGCACCGACTCGCGGATCGGCAAGCGTTTTCTCTTTGCAGGAATCGGGTTTGGCGGGAGCTGTTTCCCCAAGGATGTGCAGGCCCTGCACTTTAGTGCCAAGGAAAACGGCTATGACTTCCGGATACTTGGCGCCGTTCAGGATGTCAACGATGCCCAAAAGCTTTCCATAGTGGAAAAAGTAAAAAAATATTATAACGGCAATATCAAGGGCCGGACATTCGGAATCTGGGGCCTCACGTTCAAGCCCGAGACGGATGATGTCCGCGAGGCGCCGGCCATTTACATCATTCAGGCCCTGATTGCGCTTGGTGCAAAAGTGAAAGCTTACGACCCTGAAGCGCATGAAACGTTTCCTGTCGCCGTGGGGCAGGAGATCAGTTCGCAGATAGACTACGTGCAGGATCAGACGGCAGCCCTGACTGATATTGACGCTCTGATCATCTGTACGGAGTGGAACGAATTCCGCAGGCCCGATTTTGAAAACTTTCACAAACTCATGAAAGCCCCGGTCATTTTTGACGGACGCAATCTTTATGATCTTGACCGGATGGAGGAACTTGACATCACCTACTTCAGTGTCGGGCGCCGTACCGTTCATCCCAACCGCAAGGCTATCGATGCATGACCGTGTGCTCATAACCGGCGGAGCCGGTTTTATAGGCTCACATCTCTGCGCCCGGTTCCTCAAGGAGGGTGCTGAAGTGACATGCATTGATAACCTCTCCACCGGCAGCCTGGAAAACATAGCTCCGTTTTTTGAGAATGAACGGTTCACTTTCACCAAATACGATGTCACTCAGTACCTTCACGTAGAAGGCGGGCTGGATCTTATCCTCCATTTCGCCTCGCCAGCCTCACCGGCAGATTATCTGGAGATGCCCATCCAGACACTCAAAGTCGGTTCGCTGGGCACGCACAAGGTGCTCGGACTGGCAAAAAGCAAAAAGGCACGGTTTCTGTTGGCATCTACCAGCGAGGTGTACGGCGATCCGCTTCAGCACCCTCAGAAAGAAACGTATCTGGGGAATGTGGATCCGGTTGGATTGCGCGGGGTTTACGATGAAGCCAAGCGCTTTGCGGAAGCTCTGGTCATGGCGTATCACCGGAATCACGGAATCCGGACGCATATTGCCCGTATTTTCAACACGTATGGTCCCTTCATGCGAATGGATGACGGACGTGCCCTGCCCAATTTCATCACACAGGCACTGCGCGGCGAACCGCTCACGGTTTATGGTGATGGCAGCCAGACACGCTCATTTTGCTATATCGATGATATTGTCGAAGGTATTTTCCGGTTGTGCCAGACGGACTATGCCGGTCCGGTGAATCTGGGTAATCCGGACGAAGTGTCCATTATTGAAATGGCACGAATGGTCATTTCACGGGTCGGATCCCGCAGCGGAATAGAGTTCATGGAACTGCCCGAAGGAGATCCTGTCGTGCGGCAGCCCGATATCACATTGGCGCGCAGCCTGCTGCACTGGGTTCCGCAAGTGGACAGACAAACCGGTCTGGACCGGACACTCGAATATTTCCGCAAACATATCGAAGACGCCCCAAGAAACGGGTAAATGCACCATGGTCATACTTGGGATTTCCTGTTACTACCATGATGCCGCGGCCGCACTGGTCAGCGACGGAAAGATTGTGGCGGCCGTGCAGGAAGAGCGGTTCACCCGGATCAAGCACGACCAGAACTTTCCCTCCCATGCCATTGCCTGGTGCCTTGAGGAAGCCGGACTCACCGTTGGAGACCTGGATGCCGTCGCTTTTTATGACAAGCCCTTCCAGAAATTCGAACGCATCCTGGAAACCTACCTGGCATATGCCCCCGCAGGCATCCGAAGCGCCTGGAAGGCCTTGCCGGTCTGGATCAAGCAGAAACTGTGGATCTCCGAACACATCCGTTCCGAACTGGGCTACGACGGGCTGCTGCTGTATCCCGAGCACCACGAATCGCACGCCGCATCCGCATTCTTTCCATCCCCGTTTGAGGAAGCTGCAATTCTGACCATGGACGGGGTAGGGGAGTGGGCAACCAGTTCGGTCGGGCATGGCTTGGGAAACCGGATTACACTGCAGCAGGAACTGCACTTCCCCCACTCACTGGGTCTGCTCTACTCCGCGTTTACCTATTTCACGGGATTCCGGGTCAATTCCGGTGAATACAAGGTGATGGGTCTGGCACCCTATGGCGAGCCGAAGTACCGCAATCTGATTCTGGATGAACTGATTGATTTGAAGGATGACGGCTCTTTCCGCATGAACATGCGTTATTTCGGATACGGTTCCGGACTGAAGATGACAAACCGCCGGTTTGCTCGCCTTTTCGGGGGTCCGCCGCGTAAACCCGAGTCGCCGCTCACTCAGCGGGAAATGGACCTTGCCGCCTCGATCCAGTCCGTGACCGAGGAGGTGATGCTCAGGATGGCGCGTCATGCCCGAAAAGTCTTCGGAAGCCGGAATCTCTGCCTGGCAGGCGGAGTGGCTCTGAACTGCGTCGGAAATGGAAAAATACTCAGAGAAAAGTTGTTTGACCGGTTCTGGATCCAGCCGGCTGCCGGGGATGCGGGCGGCGCCGTCGGCGCGGCGCTTATGGCCTGGCACCACCATTTTCACAGGTCCAGAACCCCATCCACCCCGGATGCCATGAACGGCTCTCTGCTCGGACCCTCATTCGACACCGATACCATCGGCAGCTTTCTCAAACAGCACTCGGATTACGAAGTCCCTCTGCTCGATGAAGAGGAGATGCTTGCGCGAACGGCAGGGCTGCTGGCGGCCGGCAAAGTGGTCGGGTGGTTCCAGGGGCGCATGGAGTTCGGGCCGCGCGCGCTTGGCAGCCGGTCCATCCTTGGCGATCCCCGATCGGAGGAGATGCAGCGCAAGCTCAACCTGAAAATCAAGTACCGCGAAAGTTTCCGGCCCTTTGCGCCCAGTGTGGCTGTGGAAAACGTCGGGGATTATTTTGAACTGGACGAGCAGAGTCCGTATATGCTGCTGGTGGCCGGCGTTGCCCGGGACCTGAGGAAACCGGTGGACGAGGGCGTCAGGGGGCTCGACAAACTGTATCAGGTGCGCTCCACGCTGCCGGCTGTCACGCATGTTGACGGTTCTGCCCGCATCCAGACGGTAGACCGCTCCGTCAACCCGCGCTACCATGCGCTGATAAGGGCATTTGAGCAGCAGACGGGGTGTCCGGTGCTGATTAACACCAGTTTCAATGTGCGGGGCGAACCGATTGTGTGCACACCCGAAGATGCGTGGCGATGTTTCTTGCGCACGGATATGGATGTGCTGGTCATGGACCGGTACGTCATCGAAAAGAAACCGGAAGACCGACTGGATGATCCAACCGAAACCATAGCTTCGCTGCAACCGGACTGACCGGCATGCACGTGCGGCGGAAAGCGCTCAAGTCACATCATGGCTGCAAACCTGCTAAAAACTCTGATTTCCGACATTACCGTCACCCGGCGCATTCTCAGACAGTTTGCCTGGCTGATGACGGCAATGCTGGGACTGGTGGTGCCGCTTATCATAATCTGGATCAACGACTGGGAGATGGTCCGGGCGGCCTGGATAGTCAGCATCATCGGGGCGGCGTTTCTTCTGGCAGGACTGCTGTTCCCCATGTGGCTGCGTCCGGTTTACATCTTCTGGATGCTGCTTGCCGTGGCGCTGGGAACGGTGGTAACCCGCATCATCATAACCCTGGTATTTTATCTGATGATAACCCCCATTGGCTGGGTGCGCAGGACTTTCGGGTCGGCAGATCCGCTCGGACTTCGGCCTGATCCGGAGAGTGACAGTTACTGGACAGATCGAAACGGGCGTCCGCAGCCGGAGCAGATGAAAAAACAGTACTGATTTTCGGTCTGTGATATTTTTTGTGGACGCTTCACCCGGTAACTTCGAAGCTGCGCTCGGCAAGGATCGTTTCGTGACGGTTGCGCAGAACTACACGCCAAGTGCCGGGCTGGAGTCCCACCGAGGAGTAGGTTCGCCAGTTTTCGGAGATCCCGACTTTGGCATTCATGCGGAAATACAATTCCCCCTCATGATACCATTCAAAATAGACATCCTGCATTTTTTCACTGTTGTGGATGCTGGCAAAGCACCAGGCCCGGGCGTCGTCCATGGTGAAGGACGTCACTACATCCACCGGGTTCCGCTCCACAATGTCCCTTGCCAGCACAAATTCATGCACAAACAGGGTGTCGTTTTCCATATTTTCCGTGCCATGCCTGTTTTCAGGAATTGCAGTTGGCATCAGGCTTGCCGTATTTACCGGGAACAGAAAACCGGCCACAATGAGTGGCAATGCCACAACAATCAAGCCGTAACTAATCCGGTTTATTGCAAGTGATTTTTCCATGGGTGAAATAATGTCAGATAAATTGATAGATGTTTATCCCTACGCCGTATCCAACGGAAACGTGCGTTTTCTGATTTTCCGGAGAGCCGGCAACGTGATTTATTCCGGACAATGGCGAATGATCGGAGGCAAAGTGCAAACAGGTGAAAGCCGGCCAGCGGCTGCTTTGCGCGAGTTGCGTGAAGAGACCGGCTGCCGTCCGGAAATGCTCTGGGCGGTTCCTTCCGTGAACCAGTTTTTTGATGCCGCCACGGACACCCTTCATCATATTGCTGCCTTTGCAGCCCTTCTGGATATTCATTCGACCATCCAACTAAACCATGAACATGACCGTTACTTGTGGATACCTGTGCAAGATGTAAAAAATTTTATTAAATGGCCGGAACAGGTTCGTCTTCTTTCACTAATTCATGATATCTTGGCTTCTGATGGTATTTTGCCTGAATGGCAGATTCCCCAATCGCAGTAAATTTCCCACTTCAGAACGAATTATGAGTCAAAAAGCTGTACTTCGAGGAGCCTGTCCGTCTATACGGCCCCGGAAAACATCGTCCGGCAGCGCAAGGGGCAATGGCGGCACAGAAAATTGCAATGGCGGTGGCAACGGCGGCAGCAACGGCAGAAATACAGGCAGCAATAATGGCTGCGCAGGCAAAGTGCACATACGGATCATGCTGCCAGCCTTTCTGATATTGTTGCTGCTTATTCCAGCCATCCGGGCATCGGCGCAATTGATCTCATCGGAGCGTTACGAGATTGGCATTGCTCCCGATCTTTGGTTCAATTCGGTCGACGGTATCATTGTGGGCGCCCGGTTCCGCGGCGAAGACCCTCGCACGTTCCTGGACGGTCCGCACCGGATCCGGGCCGGTGTCTGGCTGGGCACCCGGTTGCCGGACCATCCGGTTTCCTACGCTTTTTCCTATGCCCATCCGATCGATGCGATATCCGATGTCAACAGTGAAGGGGGGATCCGGCTCTCCAGCAGCATCCGGACCGGTCTGCATCTGCATGAGGCCGGTTTGCACAAGCGCTGGCAGCCCGGTTTTGATGAATTTGTTTCGACTGAATTGGGGTTTTACACCGGTTTCTACAAGCGGTTTGACATCGATTACCTTCTTTATGAAGAGCTCTGGCAGGAAGACCCCGTCATCTATCTGCGTTCCGATATCCACCGCCGGGACCGCAACCGGCTGGGCCGATGGTCCCTTGCCCTTTCCGGCATGACGGGAATGCCCGCATCCACCAGTGACGATTTCGTCGCCTTTTCCGGGCTGGTGGATGAGCGTCCGGAACTGCTTGGTCAGGAGGGGCTCTTCGGGCTGGTGCAGCTGGAGTGGGTGCAGCAGGTGGATCTGGCATCCGGAATCCATTTCCGATCGCGGGTTTTCGGCGGTGCCTCCACCGATGCCGCACCCCAGGAACACCGTTTCATGGCATCCGATGCCGCCGCTTTTGGCTGGCATCACTCCGCGCTGACACGGGCACGCGGCACCGTACATGTGCAGTGGATGCGCTCGGGCTGGATCCACGTCCCGGGCGGACCCGGGCTGCGGGGGTTTACATTCCGCACCAGCGACCTGCTTGAGGAAGGACTTCCAGCCTGGTCACAGCACGCCCTGGCGTGGAACCTTGAATTCTATTTTCCCAATCCGGTCAACAGCTACTTTTCCCGCATTCCGTATGCCGGCGACCTGCTCAAACTCGAGTCTTATCTCTTTACCGATGCCGGATATCTCCATGACGGTGAGGCCTGGAAGGATCCGCTCATAAATGCCGGTGCAGGACTCATGCTCTCGCTCAATGTTCCGGATTATCTCGGCCATGACCGCGGCTTTTTCATCCGCTACGAACTGCCCGTCTGGCTTTCGGAAACATGGGACGGGGAAGCAAATTTCAGGATAAGGCACCTGCTGGGATTGGGGATGGTCATCAGGATGTGACAGGGGACTTGCACGCAGCCGGAAATTCAAAGGCCGTGTATTTCTCCGCAAAAAAATACCGGCCGGTACATGTTGCACCGGGCCGGTTTCATCTTGTGTGAAACTTCATGCACGTTTGGCCATCATGCACTATTTCTGCTGGATTTTGTCCGGCTTGACCTGCATGATCAGCACGGCGGCGACGAGGCAGGCCGCCCCTGCGACCCAGAACGCCATACTGTAATTGCCCACGGCAAATTGGACCTCCTGGATTGTTCCCCTGGGGCATGTTGTCAGATAGGGTACATGGTCCACGATGCGCATCAGGGCGGCAGCCAGATAGGGCCCCATGATCCCGCCGGCACCGAAAGCCGTGAACATCAGCCCGTAGTTGACACCCATATGTTTGGTGCCGAAGAAATCAGCGGTCAGTGCAGGATAAACGGAAAGAAAACCACCGAAGCACAGCCCGACAATACTGACTCCCAACAGATAGAGCGGGAATACACGCATGAAGTCCAGAGTCAGCATGGCGGCACCGCAAATCAGGAACATGATGAGCAGGGTGACCCTCCGGTCCAGCATATCAGATACCTTGCCCCAGATAATGCGTCCGGCCGAATTAAAAATGGCCAGGATGGATACGGCCGTGGCTCCCACGGCGGTTACGCTCAGATAGGTGGCATGGGGTACGGGTCCGGTCATCTCACCGAACGAGAACGACTGCCATATGGGGGAGGCCTTCATGATGATTTGCAACCCCGCCGTGCAACCGGCAAAGAAGGTGACCCAGAGAAGCCAGAACGCCGGTGTGCGAAGCATTTCACCGGGAGTGAAATCCACTTTAGGGGCTGATGCGGCCGTTGTTCCCACGGGCGGGTTCCAGCCTTCCGGCTTGTATCCTTCCGGAGGATTGCGCATGAGCTGGGCCCCGGCTACGACAATTGCAAGAAATATCACGCCAAGCACCATAAAGGTGTTGAATACGCCGATCTGAGGAAGGTTGAACAATGCGACGTTGAAAAGGGAGTAGGCGTCACCGCAGACAAGCCCGCGAGCGAGCGGTGCAAAGAAAAAGGCGCCGGCGCCAAAACCGGCCACGGCCAGGCCTGTAACCATTCCCCGTTTGTCCGGGAACCACTTGACGCAGGTGGCAATGGGGCAAACGTAGGCGACGCCAATTCCGATTCCTCCCAGCACGGCATAGGTCAGAATTAGCCATACTAGTGCTCCTGTGGGCTCAAAGGCATATGCGAAACGGGCCAGGATCAATCCTAACCCCAGGATCAGCCCTCCGGCCGTAGCCACGACACGCGGACCAAGACGATCCTGAAACCTTCCGCCCAGAATTACCGACAAGGCAAAAAAGGCCAGGACGATCTGGGCTGGCAGTGTTACCTGTGTTTCCGTCCAGGAGGGGAAAAATTCAAGGAGCGGTGACTGGAAAACACTCCAGATGTATACGGCGCCGAGACTCACCTGGATGACAAGTGCTCCGGCAACCACCCACCATCGATTCATTACTTTTTTTTCAGCCATCATTTACCCTCTCAAGGTATTTTGTGGTACACAATATGATCAGAAGAGGTGCGCCGGTTTTCTAATAGTCTCTGGCGCAGTCAAACTGATTCGTTGAAATACAAATTATTTGCGAAAAAAATATGAAATACTGACAAACTTCTGCGAGAAATGCCAACGAGCTGCTGTCACATCAAAATAAAAAACAGGTGGGTGGCCTCCTCATGGAAGGCACCCACCTGAAGGGCCGGTTATACTGCTTTCCGTTCAATAAAGGGCAATACTTCCGGTTCAAGCAGCCGGGTCATTTTCCGCGGCCTTTGATCAGGTTCTCCACCACGCTGGGATCAGCCAGAGTAGTGATGTCACCAAGGTTGCCTGTATCCTTTTCCGCGATTTTACGAAGGATACGGCGCATGATCTTGCCCGATCTGGTTTTGGGCAGCGAGGGCGCAAACTGGATGGCTTCCGGAGTGGCAATGGGTCCGATCTCCTTGCGGACGTGCATTACCAGCTCTTTCTTGAGCTCATCGCTTTCCTGAACGCCTTCATTGAGCGTCACGTAAGCATACAGGCCCTGACCCTTGATCTCGTGCGGTACGGGGGTAACGGCAGCTTCCGCCACCTTGGGATGGCTGACCAGCGCACTTTCCACCTCTGCAGTGCCGATGCGGTGCCCGGATACGTTCACAACATCATCAATCCGTCCCATCAACCAGTAGTCGCCGTCATCGTCGATGCGGCAGCCGTCGCCGGTGAAGTACATGTCATCGAACATGGCAAAATAGGTGTCGATGAAGCGATCGTGGTCTCCCCACATCGTGCGCATTATGCCCGGCCAGGGCTTGCGGATGCAAAGCTTGCCACCCTCGTTCGTGTCACACTCGGTGGCATCGTCGCGAAGAATCACCGGTTCCACTCCAAAAAACGGTTTCGAGGCGCTACCCGGCTTGAGATCCATGCAACCCGGCAGGGGCGTGATCATGAAGCCGCCGGTCTCGGTCTGCCACCACGTATCCACGATGGGGCACCGTTCGCGTCCCACCCGGGTGTGATACCACATCCAGGCCTCGGGATTGATCGGCTCGCCCACCGATCCGAGGATGCGCAGTGAGTCCAGCTTGTATTTCATCACATAATCGTCTCCCTGGCTCATCAGCGAACGGATGGCGGTTGGAGCAGTGTAAAACGCCGTGACCTTGAATTTGTCGCAGATTTGCCAGAAACGCCCGGCATCCGGGTAGGTCGGCACGCCTTCGAACATCATGCTGGTGGCACCGTTGGCCAACGGACCGTATACGATGTAGCTGTGCCCGGTAACCCATCCGATATCTGCGGTGCACCAGTAGATGTCATCGTCGTGGATGTCAAATACCAGTTTGTGCGTCAGAGCCACATGAAGCAGATAACCGCCGGTGGTGTGAACCACGCCCTTGGGTTTTCCGGTAGAGCCGGAAGTGTATAGAATGAACAGGGGATCTTCCGCATTCATTTTCTCGGGCGGACACTCATCGCTTGCCTTCTCCATTTCGTCATGGTACCACACGTCGCGTCCATCCACCATGTTGCAGGGATCATCGGTCACTTTGGTTACGATGCAATTTTCGATGGTCGGACAGTCTTCCAGCGCCTGGTCGGCAATTTTCTTAAGAGGGATCTGCTTTCCGGCGCGCAGTGACACGTTGGATGTCACCAGCATCTTGCAATCCGAATCGTTAACGCGGCCTTTGATCGCATCGGCACTGAAGCCGCCGAAAATGATCGAGTGAATGGCACCGACACGGGTGCAGGCCAGCATCACAATGGCCAGTTCCGGTATCATCGGCATGTAGATGGCTATCCGGTCGCCCTTTTTGATTCCTTTGGATTTCAGAACGTTGGCAAACTTGCTGACTTCGGTGTGAAGCTGCTTGTAAGTGTACTCTTTAACGGCATCCTCGTTCTCACCCTGCCAGAGAATGGCCGTTTTGTTTTCAACAGATGTTCCAAGGTGACGGTCGAGACAGTTGTAGGAAACGTTGAGTTCCCCGTCTTCAAACCAGGTGTGTTTGATGATGCGTTTTTTGGAGTTCCACTCGTATTCGAGGCTTTTTGTAGGTGCCTTGAACCAGTCCAGCGTCTTGGCCTGTTCCAGCCAGAACCCGTCAGGGTCGTTGACAGACTTATCCCACATTTTTTTGTACTGGTCCAGGGAGTTGATCCATGCTTTTTCCCGGATATTCTCGGGTGGAGGAAAAACGCGGGATTTGGACATTAACGATTTCATACCTGATTTTTTTTCTGACATAGCCACATCCGTTTGTAAAAGTGTGAAGGTTGAGATTGTAAATAATGTAGGCCGGCAGTTTCAATATCTGTAGCCGGCGTTCGTAAACTGAAATACTGTAGCCCCGGTCCAAACACAAAAAAAAGGAGAACTATCGTTAATTGCAACTGAAAAAGGGCTTTTCCAAGTAAATATACCGCTCTGAAAACAAGTTTACACGTATTATCTTTATTGAAAGCAGGCCGTTCCAGCCACTTCATCAAAAATATGATGGATTGACTGTTCGTTAGGCGCTTGGAAACAGGTTGCCAGACACCGTTGCCACGTTGACGACTTGTTCGCAGGGGCCGGTTTTTTTTGTATTGACCGGTCAGTTCCGTTGTGTTTTGTGTATTACAGGGTGATACCCTGAAAACCGATATCATTAATTGCCATTCATGCCAGTTTTTCCAGATCACATCCCCCGGACAGCCCGGCGCACCTCCGCCGAAGCCCCATTGCCGGATATCGCCCCGGTCCCGGCCCTTGGAGTGCTTCTGGTACTGATATGCGCGCTGGCACTCGGCAGCTGCACCACGTCGGCATGGATGATTGCCGAAGAGCCCGCGATCGACCCCGACTCCGAATCGGTACTTTCGGAAACAACCTTTTTCCACCCGGTCATTACCC
>SKNT01000187.1 GCA_007120385.1 Balneolales bacterium | reverse complement strand
ATGGATGATCCGGCTCCGCGGTAATCCACCAGTTCTTCCTGGGCTTTCTGCAATACTTCCAGCGGCAACACAGCCGGACCGGCACTGAAATTGTGGGCTCTCTTCGTACTCATGGCAATATCGGATTAGGTGAAAAGGAATGTGAATGGGTAATGGTTCGGCGCGGACCGGCCGGCTTACGGGCATTCGGCATACAGCCCCGCGCCGGCGGACCGGTAATTCAATTCAATACATCAATTTTAATAACGTATGCACCAGAAATTTTAAAAAGTATGCACCACCAGGCCGGATCGCAGCTTGGGCTCAAACCAGGTCGATTTCGGCGGCATGAGCTGATCATTGTCCGACACCGACATCAGCTCCCCGATGCTGGTGGGATACATGCTTACGGCCAGCTGCGCCTTGCCGCTGTCCACCAGCCGCTCCAACTCTTCGGTGCCGCGGATACCCCCCACAAAACCGATGTTGGGATCCGTGCGCTGGTTTTCGATGCCCAGCAGTGGCAGCAGCAGGTGACGGTGCAGACGCGAGACATCAAGCTGCTCCACTACATCATCCGATGTGCTTTCGGGAAGGTCGATCCCGTACCACCGTCCGGCCATGTACAGACTGACTTTACCCGGCCCCTCCGGCACAGGGTGCACATCCTCCCGCAACTCAAACGTTTTCATCAGCTTCTCCGGGAAACCCTCCGGAACCACCTTCACGATGCGGTTGTAGGCCAGGATGCGCATCTCGTCCATCGGGATGATCACGGTCGGGAAAAACTCGAACTCCTCGTCGCCATAATCGCCCTCACGCAGCTTTTCGGCGACGCGCGAGGCGCTTTTGCAGCGATGGTGCCCGTCGGCAACGTACAGTTTTTCCACCTCGCGGAACGCATCCACAAAAGCTCCCGGATCCTCCACTTTCCACACCCGGTGGATCACCCCGTCGGCAGCGGTGAACGAATAGACCGGATCGGCTGCGGACAGTGTCCGGTTGGTCAGCCCGGTGATGGCTCCGGTAGATTTGTACGTGAGCATCACCGGCTCGGCATGCGCCCGCTGCGTGAGAATGTGCCGGGTGCGGTCGTCCTCCTTGTCCGGGCGGGTCAGTTCATGCTTGAGGATGCGGTTCTCGTCGTAGTCGCGCACCGAGACGCAGGCGTACAGGCCGGTCTGGGTGTGGGTGCCCATTTGCTGCTGGTACAGATAGAGGCCGGGTTGTTCATCCTGGATGAGTATCCCGTTGTCCTGCATCATCTTCAGATTGGATGCGCCCGTGTGGTACACGGCGTTTGAATACAGATCGGTGCCCTCGGGAAGATCTATTTCGGGACGGATGACATGCAGGAAGCTGTCCGGCCGGCCCTCGGCCAGCGCCCGCGCCTCGTCGGTGTCGATGACATCATAGGGTACGCAGGCGATCTGCTCCACGAGTTCGGGTTTCGGACGCCATGCCTTGAATGGATGAATGACGATCATGGTAAAAGAGAAGGAAAATATATTTGAAGCTTTCAGGTGATGGCCTTAAAATACAAAATTGGCAGTCAATGTGAAGCCGGCGATGCCATCGGATAGCGCTTTTAATTCACCATTACGGATACAAACAAAGGAGTATTTGCATGTCAGAAAACAACGACAGGAACGTGAGCCCCGAACAGCAGGATCAGATCCTGTTCATGATGCTCGTACAGCAGCATCAGCAGATCGCCCTGATGGGCCTGGGTGAGCAGGAAAATCCTGCCACCGGAAAGAAGGAGAAGGACCCGAAGGCAGTGAAATATGCCATTGACACCCTGACAATGCTGGAGAAGTTCACCTCCGGCAACCTGACAAAGGAGATGTCCGGCTATTTGACCGAAACACTGAAATCACTGCGGCTCAGATATGTCGATGCCAACAAAGCCTGACCATCCGGAAAATGGCCGGCGGGAGGTACCTGCCGCCGGCGGAGTGATCTGCAGGCGGGATGGCGGACACACGGAGGTGCTGCTGATCTTCCGGCGCGGGTTGTGGGATCTGCCCAAGGGAAAGATCGAGGCGGATGAGTCTCCGAGGCAGAGCGCTCTACGGGAAGTGGAAGAAGAGACGGGATGCAGTGACCTCAGGATAACTGCGGATTTGGGCACCACGGTCCATGAGTATGAGGAAAAGGGGCAACCTGTGATAAAAACAACCTGGTGGTACGCCATGGAATCCGGAAGTCCGGATCTCAAACCGCAGCAGGAGGAAGAAATTGAAGCCCTGGAGTGGACGGACCTCTCCGGGGCTTCAGAAAAAGTGGCGTTTGAGAACCTTGAAAAAGTGCTGCACCGATTGCAGCAGTTGCTCGAACCGGATTAGTTCTGCAGACGGAACATGATGGGAAGCTGGAACTGAACCCGAACAGGCCGTCCGCGCTGACGTCCGGGAGTCCATTCCACTGCTTGAATTGCCGCGATGGCCGCTTCATCACACCCGCCGCCGATTCCCCGGATTACAACGGGATCGCGAACCTGGCCGTTTTCATCCACAATGAACTGGATGATGACCCGTCCTTCGATTCCGGCCCTGCGGGCGGCATCGGGATAGCGGATAGCATTGTAGATAGCCGCCATTCCACCGGAAGGTTCCGGCATGTCCTCAACTACCTGGAAGACTTCGGGTTCGTCATCCTCCTCCTCCTCGGGCGGAGGGGGCGGGGGCAGGTCAAGGGGTGAGTCCAGGTCCATTTCAGTATCCAGATCGAAAAACATGTCCTCGATAATTTCATCATCCGGAACCGGCTCTGGCTGCGGTGGACGCGGAGGGGGTGGAGGGGTGGTTTCCTGCTCGGTCTGGATGATCTCCTCCATTTCTATGATCTCCTGCTCAACCTCAATGATGGCAAACTCGCTGCCAAAATTCAGATTGGCCTTGAAAATGAGGATGAACGCCAGAAGAGTCAATATCAACCCGACCTGAATGTTGATAATGTAGCTTCTGCGAAGATCAACAGCAGGTTTTTTTCTTTCTAATGCAGGCATATAGCATTTGCTGTATAAGCGGATATTTTTTGCAAGATAAAAGAAAAGGAAAATGTTCCTTTAATGCAAATGGCATGCTACCTTAACGTTGCCCTTAATCACTGTATTTTAATTAACTAATCAAGGCAGAAATTTATTTTCCCCTTTTCAGATAATTCCGGACGGGATGAAGAACCAGGAAGGCCGTAAAGCATCCCAATGAGTTTGCAGCGATATCGCCCAAGCTGGCCGTCCTGCCCATAGGCATGAGATACTGAAGCCCTTCAATGGCCGCGCCGAACACGATGCCGGCCATCATCAGCATAAAAAGGTTGATATTCACTTTCTCCTTGTAAACGATCATGTATAGCCCCAGAAAGAAGGTCCATCCCCCGAACATGCCGAAATGCCCGACCTTGTCGTATGAGAAAAGCCGGTTGCCGGGCAGGGCGTCACCCGGAAGCAGCGTGAGCAGCAACATCAGTACCGTCCAAAAGATGAATACAGGCGGGATGGCGGATCGGATGATCCGGTAGCGCGTAAGTGTGTCAGTCATGTGAGATCGGATGGTTCCGGAAAGGCCTTCCCGGATGCGGCAGCTTCATTGATTCTTTGATAACCGTGCAACAGGGCCAGTTCGCAGCTTGCAAACGGGTCTCCCGTCCGTGACAGAAACGCAGCAAGGTGGCCGGCAAGTGTGTCACCAAACCCGGCTCTTGAAAAAACTGTTGTGTCGTAGGGTGTGACCAGCAGCTGCCGGTCAGAAGGGGAGTGGACAGTGGTGGGGCTGCCCTTGGACAATAACACGCATCCCAGCCGCTCGGAAAGGGCCGATGCATCCATCAGGCGCTCGTGATCGGTTCCGGCCTTTTTTCCTCCAAGAACAGCCAGCTCACCGGGATGAGGTGTGAGTATCACCTGCCCGGGATGTCCTTTTTCAGAAAGGATATGCTCGAACCCGTTTATGAAATGCAGGGCATCCGCGTCGATGATGATCGGACCGGCGAATTCCGCAATGATCCTGCGCACAAAGGATGCCGTCTCATCCCGCCGGCCGATACCCGGACCAATGACAACTACGCCCTCCTTTTCCTCAAGGAGACTGAGCACGCCGTCCGCATCATCCCCGGTAAAGTATTCCGAATCGGTATCACCGACCGGCCTTTTGATCAATTCAGGCGCACGGGTTTCCATCGCAAGCGACCATGCCGCGGGATGAAGCAGCGTAACGGCGCCCATTCCAAGAGACCAGGCCGCCTGTGCGGCATACATGGGCGCACCGGTCAGCCCGGAAGAGCCGCCGATCACATGAACCACTCCATTGTCGTATTTGTGCCTGCGGTTACGCTTTATGCGACCGCCGCGACCGTCATGGCCGCGTTCCGGCAAACGCAATGCCCGCATGGGCTGCAGTGACATGTCAAGCAGCCTGGCCCGGATCAACTGCTTGAATACCGGCGGAAAGGGCAGCCGGGACATCAATCGCTCACCACTGTATGCCGGACCGTCACCGATGTAGCAGCCGAGCTTCTGGATGCCGAACTGGATGGTTTTTTCTGCACGCACCGCACATCCCAGCACTTCTCCGGTGTCACTGTGGATGCCGGATGGGATGTCGAGGGCAACGACCGGCTTTTCGGAACGGTTGATCCTGTCGATCATGCCAGAAACAGGCGGATCGACCGCCCGCTCCAGTCCGGTTCCGAATATTCCGTCCACGATGAGGTCGCAGTGGTCGGAGCCAGGCCATTTCTGGCACACGGTGACCTCGCTTTCCATCTCCCTGGAGAGCCTGATCAGCCGGTCAAAATTGCGCTGGGCGTCCGGCGAAAGCCGGTCCGTACCAAGCACGGGAAGAAGCGAAACGGAAAAACCGTAACCCATGAGAATCCTGGCAATCACAAAGGCATCCCCCGCATTGTTTCCTTTGCCGCAGACAAAAAGCACTCGGGGCATCTCCGAAAACGGGTTCCCGGATTGACCGTCCCTGTCCGGTTCCTCCATGAAAAAGTCCATGATCAGGTCAGCAGCCCGGTTTCCGGCAATCTCCATGAGTGTGTCACCGGTGATGCCGTACGATTCGATGGTTCGCCGGTCCGCCTCGCGGCTCTGTTCGCCCGATGCCAGCAGTAGATCCTGATGCCTGATTGCAGTTTTCATCATGGTCGGATTTGGTAACGGTCGCTGTTGGAATAACGGTTTGCAACGGCAATTGATGCAATGGCATGACGTGACCCCGGCAGCGGACGGATTCGCACATCGCGCCAGGATCCGCAGGGTCTAATAGGCGCGGGCGAACAGCACCGGATAGGGAGAGTCCTTGCCTGTCACCATGCACTTCCCGGGATTCTTTTCCGGGTTCAGCGGCAGGCAGCGGATGGTCGCCTTGGTGTCGTTCTTGATTATCTCCTCGGTTTCGGCCGTGCCGTCCCAATGCGCGTAGACAAATCCACCTTCGGCGTCCAGAATCTCCCTGAACTCCTCATAGCTGGCCGCATTACGGGTCTGTTTTCGGGTGCGCTCCCGCGCGGCTTCAAGCAGATCGGCCTGGATCGTCTCCAGCAGTCCGGGCAGCTGTTTCTCGATTCCGTCCCGGCTCACTATCTCCTTCTTCAGGGTGTCGCGGCGGGCCAGTTCCACATTGTTCTTCTCCACATCGCGCGGACCCACGGCAATGCGAAGCGGGGTACCCTCCACTTCGTGCTGAGCGAACTTCCACCCGGGCTTGTACTGGTCGCGGTCGTCAAAAACAGCGCGTATCCCCTCATCCTTCAATGACTTGAGGATGGATGCGCCGTATTCCAGCACGCGCGCCTGCTCTTCGTCATTGCGCCAGATGGGCACCACGACAACTTGTGTTGGCGCCAGCCGTGGCGGCAGAATCAGGCCGTTGTCGTCGGAGTGCGTCATCACCAGGCCGCCTACCAGCCGGGTGGATACGCCCCAACTTGTGGCCCAGACGTACTTCTCCATGCCGTCCCTGTCCTGGAACTTCACATCAAACGCCTTTGCGAAATTCTGTCCCAGAAAATGGGAGGTGCCGGCCTGCAATGCCTTGCCGTCCTGCATCATCGCTTCGATGCAGTAGGTGTCCAGCGCCCCGGCAAACCGCTCCGCGGGCGATTTCAAGCCGGTTTCGACGGGCATGGCCATGTAATCCTCGGCAAAGGACCGGTACACCTCGAGCATGCGGTGCGCTTCCTCACGGGCCTCGGCTTCGGTGGCATGGGCCGTGTGCCCCTCCTGCCACAGGAACTCCATGGTGCGAAGGAACAGACGGGTGCGCATCTCCCAGCGTACCACATTGGCCCACTGGTTGATCAGAATGGGCAGGTCACGGTAAGACTGGATCCAGTCCCGGTAAGTGTCCCAGATGATGGTCTCGGATGTGGGACGCACAATCAGCTCCTCTTCCAGTTTCGAGTCCGGGTCCACCGCCACGCCGTCCCCGGAATTGATCAGGCGGCTGTGCGTGACAACAGCACACTCCTTGGCAAAACCCTCGACGTGCTGCGCCTCTTTGGAAAGAAAAGACTTGGGGATGAAAAGTGGAAAATAGGCGTTCTTGTGGCCGGTTTCCTTGAACATGGTGTCCAGCTGACGCTGTATGTTCTCCCAAAGGGCATACCCGTTCGGTTTAATGACCATGCAGCCCCTCACCGGGGAATGTGACGCCAGCTGCGCTTCGCGAACCACATCCAGGTACCACTGGGAATAATCTTTTGCCCTTTCCGTTATTTTTTTTGCCATGAAAATGTCTAGCTGGTATGATGATGGAAAAACGCACGGCGGCGTTTGATAATACGTGGTTGAAAATACACGTTTCCTTTTCCAGTTTCACCTTTTACCTTTATGTCTTTCGAAAAAAATGGAATTTTGCTATATTTCAATCTTGCAAAAAATGAGGCGTGGTAGCTCAGTTGGTTAGAGCGTCGGATTCATAACCCGGAGGTCGGCGGTTCAATCCCGCCCCACGCTACAAGTCGTCTGCCAGGTGCACCGAACAAACTCCCTTCCCGGCCGCAGACGACCAATGGACAAAAAAAAAGCACCCCATCCTATCATAGACGAGGTGCTTGTTTATCATCTACAGACGGCTATTACCCCATTTGCACTTTCAATTTATTGTGGCGGCAAGTGCTACGCAATCAAGAAAAAAGCGTATAATTTATACGTAAAACTACGTATGCTTACGACTGGTTCCGGCCGTTGCCTTCCTTGCCTGAAGAGGGGTCAATCAATTTGTTTTCAATGGCATAACGGACCAGACCTGCGGCATTTTTTATGTCCAGTTTGCTCATAAGGTTGGCACGGTGAGTGTCGACGGTTCGCGGACTGATGAACAGGATTTCGGAAATTTCGGTACTGGTGTGTCCTTCGGCGATCAGACGGATGATTTCCAGTTCCCTCCGGGTGACACTGGCCTTCCCGGTATCCTGCAACTCTTTGGGTTTCCGGATGTTGCGAACATATCGCTCGGTCATCATCTTGGAAATGGTTTGGCTGAACGCCTTCTCGCCCCGGTAAACGGCCCGGATGCTTCCCAGAAGTTCATCCCGGTCACTGTTCTTCAGCATGTACCCGCTGGCGCCGGCATTCAGCACCTGGTTCAGGTACTCCTCGTCGGTGTGCATGGTCAGGATGAGGATCCGGGCATCGGGATCCTGCTCCAGAATGGTGCGTGTCGTCTCTACGCCGTTCAGCTCGGGCATCGTGATATCAATGATGCAGACATCTGGCTTCATCTTGTGAAACTGTTCTATGGCCTCCCTGCCACTGCTCGCTTCGCAAACCACCTCGATGTCATCGGATGCGTCAATAACACTGCATATTCCGTAACGGACGATGTCGTGGTCGTCCGCTACAAGTACCCGGATAGATCCGCCTTTCTTTTTCTTGCTGCTGCTCATTGCTGTCCCGGAATCTTCAAGCCGTCATGATTGAACAATTGTGATACCATAATATAGATGACAGGGAATGGTAACGGATGGTGCAAATTACCGGATGTCGTGAAAGTTGTGATAAACGTATCCACCCCAACTGTCAAGATAATGGAAATTCAATCAATAATTCTGTTCCGGATTTTTCCTGGCTGTTAATTTGCATGCTGCCGTTATGCAGATCAACTCGCTCCTTGATATTGTTGAGTCCGGTACCCGCCCGGAACGACTGATGGCCCAGGTAGCCGGATGGAATGCCCGAACCGTTGTCGTTTACTGTTAATGTGAGCAGATTATCCCTGCGGAATATCTCGATGGTCGCTTCCGTGGCACCCGAATGGCGGGCTATGTTGTTGAGGGCTTCCTGGCAGATACGGTAAATGGTGATCTCAAGCTTGGGATCCAGACGGTTATCGCAGTTGAAATGCTGAAAGATGGCCTTGATGCCGCTCGCCTCCGAAAACTCTTCGGCAAGCAGCCGCAACCCCGGAATGAGACCGAAATCATCAAGGACCGCCGGCCTCAGATCGTGGGAGATATTCCGCGTTTCCTGAATGGTCGTATCCAGCAGCTTGCGTATCTTTTGTAGCAGCTTTATCGCTTCATCGCTGTTTTCAGAAATGGCACTTTCCAGCAATTCCAGATTGAGATACGCCGCCGTTAGCAGCTGCCCGACCCCGTCATGCAACTCCCGCGATATCTTTCGACGCTCCTCCTCTATGGTCTCGATCCGAAAAGCCAGCCGCTCACGTTCTTCGCGCAGCTGGCGCGCCGATTCGGTGGCCTGCTTCTTGTCCGTGATAAACTCAACGAAAATCAAGGTTCCACCAATGTGATCGGCATCTTCATACCATGGATGTGTTTCCCACCTGAGCCACTGTTCATTGCCGTTATCCACCTCGAACCGCTCCTCATTGCTGCAGAAAACGCGTTTTTTTGAAATGATAGCAGCGTGACACTCCCTGAATGAGCCCGGCAGCACAGGCATCTGGTCACGGACCGCTTTCCCCGCCGGATCCCGGTCCGGCAGTCCGAACGCCTCGTCCCATCGCCGGCTGGTCAGTAGATACTGCATCTCCCGGTCAAACATGGCCACTGCGGAAGGATTGTTTTCAATGAAATGGCGAAAGGCCTGCTCCCCGAACCGCAGCCGCTCTTCTGCTTCATGCCGGCCGGTAACATCGTGGATGGTGGAGTAGAGCACATCTTGTCCACCAATGGTGACGGGAGTAGTGAATACCTCCACCTGGCAGGTGGAGCCGTCGGATTTCCGATGTGTGAAACGGAAAAAACCGCCCCTCTCGTCGATGGCCTTCTCCAGTTTAAGGATGACTTCCTGCCGCGGCATTGTGTTCAGATCAAACACTGTGAGTGAGCAAAAACGCCTGTAGTCGTATCCGTAAAAGAGGCAGGCCGCGTCGTTGGCATCTATGACACGTCCGTTTGCCGGATCGATCAGTATCTGGATGGCGGGGTTGTTCCGGAAAATCTGCCGGTATCGCGCATCGTCTTCAAATATGGAAACGGCTACACCCGAAAGTGCCGGGAAAAGCTGCTGCTGCTGGTGCGGCGGAGTATTTCCGGTACGTTGTGTCATGATCGGGAAGTGGAGAAATTCATGGGCCGTATCACGTTGCGGTAATATCACCTTCCGTCCGGGACGCTGGCGCAAAGAGGATGGACCGAGGTTTCTGGCAACCTTTCACTTAAGAGGTCATTACCGGTAATGTAAAAAAAACCGGATTACCCTCTGTCAGCTTTTTTCATTGACACGCATAACAAAAAACTGAAACGGAACTCTGCGAATGACTTGCATTCTTTGTACCTTATACATCTTTTGCGGATCGCAGATTGCTAGCTGCGCAAAAAAGGTTGGTACCTCTCTATTAACTATAAAACGACTCAGCAATTTTTTAAAATGGCATTAATCAGAACGCACACATGTGGAGAACTGACCCGGAAACAGACCGGTGAAACAGTAATTCTTAACGGCTGGGTCGATACCCGCCGCGACCTTGGCGGTGTGATCTTTATCGATCTGCGCGACCGGTACGGCTTCACCCAGGTTGTTTTTTCTCCCCAGGACGACAAGCAGGCACACGAACTGGCCGACCAGCTGCGCTCCGAATACGTGATCGGTGTCCAGGGAGAGGTCAGGGAACGCGACTCCGTCAACGTGAATCCCAATGTCCGGACCGGCGACATTGAACTCCGCGTCAAAAAACTGGTGATATACTCCCGCTCTGAAACCCCGCCTTTCGAAATCCGGGATGATCTTAAAACCAATGAGGATCTGCGCCTGAAATACCGGTACCTTGACCTGCGCCGGCCCGTCATGCAGAAAAACCTGATGCTGCGCTCGGCTCTCTACCGCCATACCCGCAACTATTTCCACGAAAACCAGTTCGCAGAGATCGAAACCCCGTTCCTGATGCGCAGCACACCGGAAGGCGCGCGCGATTACCTGGTGCCCAGCCGTGTCAACCCCGGTAAATTTTTCGCACTTCCGCAAAGCCCGCAGACCTACAAACAGATCCTGATGGTTTCGGGAATGGACCGCTATTTTCAGATTGTCAAATGCTTCCGCGATGAGGACCTGCGCGCCGACCGCCAGCCGGAATTCACCCAGATCGACGTGGAGATGTCGTTCGTCGACGAAGAGCAGATTTACACGCTCATGGAAGGCCTGCTTCAGCGCATCCTCAAGGAAACGGTTGGCGCCGAAGTAGCCGTACCCTTCCCACGGATGACCTACCAGGATGCCATGACCACCTACGGAAGCGACAAACCGGACACCCGCTTCGGCATGAAATTCGTCGATTTCTCGAATATCGTGAAGGATTCCGATTTCCGCGTCTTCTCCAAAACCGTGGCTGACGGCGGCGCCGTTGTCGGTTTTGTCGTCCCCGGAATGGGAACCCTCGGCCGCGGCGTCATGGACCGCCTCACCAAACGCACCAGGGATGAAATCGGCGCCGGCGGACTCATTTACATCAAGAACAACGAAGAGGAGCTCTACTCAAGCGTCAGTAAATTCGTACCGGAGGATGTGACCCGTGCCATGGTCGGGGCTAGCGGAGCAGACAAGGGAGACCTGATCCTGCTTCTGGCCGGCCCCAGGGATTCCGTCTACAGCCAGCTGGGCGACCTGCGCCTGCTTATGGCCCGCGAGTACGACCTGATCGACACCTCAGTCTACAACCTGCTCTGGGTCACAGACTTCCCGCTGCTTGAATACGACAGCGAGGATGGCCGTTATTACGCCATGCACCACCCGTTCACCTCGCCGCGCCCCGAAGACGTCGGACTGCTGAAGACCGATCCCGGGAAAGTTCGCGCCCGCGCCTACGACCTGGTCATGAACGGCAGCGAAATCGGCGGGGGCTCCATCCGGATCCACGATACCGAACTGCAGTCCACCATGTTCGAAACTCTGGGCATCGGGAAGGAAGAAGCGCAGCAGAAATTCGGATTCCTGTTGGATGCGTTCCGTTACGGCGCCCCGCCCCATGGCGGCATTGCGCTTGGGCTGGACCGTGTTGCCATGCTGCTGACCGGTGCAAAAAGCCTGCGTGACGTCATCGCCTTCCCGAAAAACCAGCGGGCTGTCAGCCTCATGGACAACTGCCCCGATGTGGTGGATGAGGCACAGCTTAAGGAATTGCACATCCGCCTTGCTCCGGGACTCGATGCCGGTGGCTCGTGACCGGCATCCGGCCGTAAATCAGCAGGTGGTCACTCTTCTTCGCCGAGGATGTCCCTGTACGTGGCGCCGCCCTTGTGCATGTAGTTGATCCCGTTGAAGGCGGCTACGCGGTAAGCCTCTGAATAGGTGGGATAGTTATGTACCGTATCCAGGAAATAGCGGGCCGTGCCCCGGAAATTGAGGACCGCCTGACCGGTATGGATCAGGTCGCATGCACCGCTGCCGACAATGTGCACCCCGAGAAGACGCAATGACCCGGTTTCGAACACAAGCTTGAGCATGCCCCTGGGCGTCCGCGCGATGTTGGCCTTGGTCAGGTTGCGGTAGTAGGCTCGTCCCACCGTCACATCCCCGATCTGCTTCCGCGCCTCATCCTCCGTGAGACCCACGCTGGCAATTTCCGGAATACTGTAGATGCCGTAGGGGATGGCGCTTTCGGTATCCATCCGGGTAATGCCGAACATGTGGCAGGATGCGGTCCGGCCCTGAGAGAAGGATACCGAGGCAAGGCTTGGATGACCGATCACGTCCCCGGCGGCATAGATGGACGGGATCCCGGTGCGATGGTTCTCGTCCACCTGGATGAACCCTTTCCTGTCGGTTTTCAGACCCAGCTCTTCAAGCCCGATGTTGGCGGAGTTCGGTTTGCGGTCACCGAAATAGAGGACCAGCTCGGTTTCAACGACGTGCTGCTCGCCGCTCTCCTTATCCTCGAATTTGACTTCCGTGCAATTGCGCAGGGGATTGGGACCGACCTGAAGGACCCGCTTTCGGTTGAAGATGCTGATCCGCGCTTCTTCCAGTACGGCATCGAACTCCTCCTTGATTTCCCTGTCGAGAAATGGAAGATAGTCCTTCTGGCCGTTCAGGACGGTCACGCTGGTCCCCAGTGCGGAGAATGTGGTTGCAAATTCCATCGCCTGGATATTGGTGCCGACGATTACCAGCCTCTTCGGGATGTAGTGGATGTCCAGGATCGACCGGTTGTCCAGGATGGTGGAATGGTCAATCTCGAACTCTTTGGGTTTTTTGGAAGTGGCTCCGGTCGAGATGAGGATGTAGTCGCCGGTAAACCGTTTTTTGGTGCCGTCCTCACGGGTCACTTCCACCGTATTCGGATCCACGATGCGTCCGAAACCGAGCTCGGTATCCACCTCGTTTTTGATCAGGCTGTCCTTGATCTCGCTGTTCTGAGTTGCCAGCACACGATCTTTGTACCGCAACACATCCCGCATGCGGAAGCGGTCATAGGGCTTCTTGCCCTCGTCGCCGAACTGCGCCGTGTATCTGAAGATGCTGCTGGCGGTTTCTCTCAGTGCCTTGCTGGGTACGGTGCCGGTGTTGATCCAGGTGCCGCCCAGGTAGTTTTCGTTGGCTTCGATGATCAGGGCCTTCTTCTCAAACTTGGCCGACTGCATGGCGCAGGAAAATCCGGCCGGACCGCTGCCAAGGATGATGACATCATAATCTCTGCTCATGGTTCCATCCGAGTTCATTCTACAGTTTTTTTATGCAAACGCTAATTCCTGGCAACAAGATAGCAGGAAAATCCCTTCATGGCAGAAATTATTTGAGGATGCATTCTGTTACAAGAGAAGACAACGATTTTCATATCAATTGAAACCTGCCAATCAGAATAAAAAGAAAGAGGTATAACATGGCTTTCAAACTTCCCGACCTTCCTTATGCATACAATGCACTGGAACCCCACATCGATGCAAAAACGATGGAAATTCACCATACGAAGCACCATCAGACCTATATTGACAAAGCCAATGACGCTCTGAAGGGGCATCCGATGGCCGAACGTCCCGTCGAGGAGGTGCTGCGGAATATCGACAGCCTGAACGATGACATTCGTCAGCCCGTAATCAACAACGCCGGCGGCCATGCCAATCACTCGCTTTTCTGGGAAGTTCTGAGTCCGGATGGCGGTGGGGAGCCCAAAGGTTCCGTGGCTGAGGCAATCAACAAGGCTTTCGGTTCATTTGACGCATTCAAGGAGAAATTCGCCACTGCCGCCACCACCCGTTTCGGCTCGGGCTGGGCGTGGCTGGTAGTGAACAAGGACGGTGAACTGAAAGTCACTTCCACGGCAAACCAGGACAGCCCGCTGATGAAGGGTTCTGTACCCATTCTGGGGCTGGACGTGTGGGAGCATGCCTACTACCTGAACTATCAGAACCGCCGTCCCGACTACATCAAGGCATTCTGGAATGTGGTGAACTGGGACAAGGTGGAAGAAAACTTCCGGAACGCATAATCCGAACGGAACAAGCAGCAAGTACGCCTGCCGGGATGCCAGATCGTGCGTCCCGGGGGGCGTGTTCTTGAGAACGTGTTTGTTCCCGGGTGGTATGTTCCCGGAAACGTGTCACCGGGTTGTGATCCATTACCGGCTGTCATCCCGGCAATCGGGATTTCATTCCTTCGGAGCTGAAAGCGAAACCCTGACCCACTGTTCGTAAGGATCGCCAAGACGCCTCAGGAGCCGGTTCATCCGTTCGCGCTCTTCCTGGTCAACTTCGCTGCGTGTATGCCCGCTGGCCGTTTCACTGGATATGAGCGGTGCGCCGCTCTGGACAGCCAGGTCGTGCAGACGCACCGGGTTGATCTCGAATCCGATGTCAATGGTTTCGCCCGGATGGATATCAGGGGAAAACTGGCTGGTGGGCCGGGTCTGCAGCGGGATGGCTAATGAGATCCTGCCCGTGCGGCCGTCATCATCCAGATGCACCAGGAGATTCTGTGCCTGCAGCTGAGCAACCGGCAGGGAGAACGGCTGCATCGGGTCCCGGCGGCTTTGGCGCTGGATCAGCAGTACGTTCTGATTGCTGCTGCGTTCCGCCGTCTCCTTGATGGAACGATTCTCCGGCATATTGCTCCAGTTTGGCTCCTCAAGATAACCTTTCTGAGCTCCGGGATAATTGCCGAGCTGATAGTAGATGCCGGTCGGATAGGTAACACCGAAGGAGCGTTTTACAGAGTTTTTACCGTCAATGTAGACTGAAAAACCAAACTCCCGGGCATTCTGGAAACGCCGACTGCTTACAAAATCAACCAGAATATACAGGTGTGTCTCATCATGGGAGACATAAAATGCCAGATCATCCACGGGTATTCGTTCTGCCGACTGTGCCAGTGACTCCAGGTTGAATGTCCGGTCCGAAGTTTCGGGAGTGTTGAACTGACTGGTCACTTTCGTTGTTGATGAGCAGGAAAGGACCAGGAACAATGGTGTTGCAACAAGTGCTAACGTTCGAAAAAAATTCATTTTATTTGAGGGATTTTTGTGAATGCCGGATATGCATTGGCACCTGACATTCGTTGTTCTGAACATGTGATCAAAATAGTGACTGTAAACATCAACGTAAAAAGAGTACAGTATTATGCAATTCGGTTATGGAATAGGACCTGATACATCCTGGATGAGAAAGGAACTCACAGATCTCGGAGTCATGGAGCTGACCACCCCGGATGAAGTCGACAGTGTCTTCACCGGTTCAAAAGGCAGCATGCTTCTGGTTATCAATTCGGTATGCGGCTGTGCCGCAGGCAATGCCCGTCCGGGTTTGAAGCTTGCCATGGGTCACACCAAAAAACCGGAGCGTGTATATACTGTTTTTGCCGGTCAGGACAAGGATGCCACCGCCAGGGCTCGCGAATATTTCAGTGACTTCCCACCCTCATCGCCCGCATTCGCCTTTTTTGTGGATGGCGAGATCAAGGCCATGATCCCCCGGCACCGAATAGAAGGACGCACGGCGCAGGAAGTTTCGGATGACCTGGTCATGATATTCGACACTTTCTGCGGTTGAAATCAGGGACTTTCCGCCAATCTTGCGGATACTCCGCAAAACTGATTTTGCGGCAACACCAGAATCGGCCGGCATTCAGTCCACCGCACGTCCCTCGTTCTCCTTCCACCAGGCCAGCACCAGCTCCCTGCCCGCATGCGGATCAACCACGGCACCCAGCTGCATCAGCATCCGGTACAGCCCGATGTGCGCCCGGGTGACGTAGATGAAATGATGCGTGCCGCGCGGCTGCGGCTGCGAGGCGGCTTCCCGGACCAGCTCCTTGTAAGACCGGCTGAATTCCTCATCACCAAAATTGAACGCCTCGCTGCGATATGGTGAAACGACCAGGTCGCCAAAGGTCTTGCACAGTTCAAAAAACGTTGTTTCGTATTCCCTGTCGCCGGAATGCTCATCCACCAGTCCGAGCCGGGTGTACAGGTCCCACAAAGCCTGCCGGTCACCTTCCAGGTGCAGCGGCAGAAGGGAGACATAGTCCCGGAAGAAATCGGCCGGACAGTTTTTGACGCAGCCGAAATCCAGCACACCCAGACGGCCGTCACCGCACAACATGTAATTTCCGGGATGGGCGTCGGCATGCAGTGTGCGGGTGTCGTTGATCTGGGCATGGAAAAAATCCCACAGCAGCTGACCGTATCTGTTCCGCTCGTCCTGGTCAGGTTTGCGGACGAGGAATTCGCCGATATGCTCTCCGCTGATGCGCGTCATGGTCAGGACCGACGCCGTCGAATATTCCGGCAGGTATTCCGGAATTGAAAAACTGCCGCCGCCATAGCGCTCATGGAACCGTGAGATCTGCGTTCCCTCGTGGCGGTAATCGGTCTCTTCCATCATTTTGTCATACACTTCCCCGAAGTAGGCCTCCGTCCGGTCACTGCGAACCATCTGCCGGAAGATCAGCTTGGCCATGCTCAGGTCCGATCCGATACTCACCCGCACATTGGGATACTGAATCTTGACCACGACCTCCCGTCCGTCCCGGAGTACGGCCTCGTGCACCTGCCCGATTGAAGCTGCCGCCGAGGCTTCCACCCGGAATCCGGCGAAAACCTCCTCCGGATACCCGCCCAGCTCATCCTTGATGATCTGCCGGACCAGAGCCCTGCTTATGGGCGGAACACGGTACTGCGCCTGGGACATCACATCCACAAATTCCTCGGGAAGCAGGCCATGATCCAGACTGAGTGTCTGTGCCAGCTTGAGTGCGGTGCCGCGAAGCTGTGAGAGTTCATCGTAGAGATAGCGGGCATTGTTCGTGTGCAGCTCCTTGCGGGCAAGCTCCCCGGATCCGTTTCCGTTGAAACGGTTCTTCAGATGGTGCAATGCGTAATTGGTGCCCACCCGCAGCCCGGTACGGGCAATGCGCGCGCTGCGTTCAAAACGTGACGATGGAAACTCACTCATAACATTATTCAACTTTTTTTCAGAACCTGAGAAACTTCCGCAGGACCGTGACCGGAGTCCAGGCCGAGACAAATCCGTTTTGGATCAGATATTTTCCCAGGTCCAGGGTGCTGTCAACAACCCCGTTGTATAGAATTTCATTCAGCAGGCCTGCTGTTTTTTCCGCCAGTGCCATCACCTGCTGCCCGGAATCGGGAGTTGAAAGCCAGTAGCCGGTCATGTGCAGGTATTCGCGGCTCCACCAGGTGTAAACCGGGGAGAAGAGCAGCATCTGTTGCGTAAGCGCGATGCGGCGGTCCTGCTCTGTGTATTCGCGGAACAACTCCGCCACCGAATGTTCGAAACGGGTGGATGTGAAACGGTCCAGCACAAAGGGATGGTATGTGCTGCGCACGAACGACTCATGCTCACGCATCATGTCCATGGAAGTGAGCAAGAAGTTGAGCAGCTTTTCGCCGACCGTGAACTCGCTGAAATCGGGTATCGCGCGGGTCATGACCCGATACCGTTCCGTCAGATGACAGTAGTATGCGTCAACCCATTCGTCGGTGCTGTCGAAACGGGACCGGATCACTTCCAGCGGAGTCCGGGTGATCTGCGCCAGTTCGGACAGGTCGAGTCGGGTGTAATCACGCTGTCCGGCCCCGGCCAGCTTTTCCACCAGGTTTATCGCTTCTTCCCGCGCTCCGTTTTTCTGTGAGATGCCTTGCACCGCAGCAGTATGTTCTTTTTTCTGTGTCATTGCCGGTTGATTTCCAATTTGCCGTTGCTGATGTTTGCGATTAACTGTCTGGATGGATCTGTTCCTGCTCAAGTATTCCCGCATGAATGAATGAAATGACAGCGGTTTGCTGTTGACCAGTTCAACTACCCAAACGCACGGAGCCGGCTTTAGATTCCAACCGGATTGGGCACGTGCGTTGCTGATCGCATCCTGGCAGGTGAAGCCCGCGCCTGGCTGGGCAAACCACAACCGCATGCCATAAATCAGAACCGTGAACCCGGATCACACAGCCAACCAGCCGGACAGTATCGGCGCAATGCCGCCGCCACTTCACGGGGGACCGTCCCGGTACAAACGCGATGCCCTCTTCCTCGGGCTGAGCGCCGTGTTCCTGACGGCACTGGTCATGGGCAATATTATAGGGACCACCAAGTTCATCCAGCTTTTTTCGGTCAGCCTGCCCGACTGGGTTCTTCCGCTGGTGCCGGAGCTGGTGCGCGACGGCGGGCGGTACAGTATGATCATACCCGTGGGGCTCCTTGCCTTTCCCTTCACTTTTTTCGTCACCGATCTCATCTCCGAGCTGTTCGGCCGCAGAAAAGCCCAGCTGCTGGTATGGGTGGGTTTCGGGATGAACCTGTTCATGCTGGCGGTTATGACCGTGAACTTCTACCTGCCCGATGCATCGGGAGTAAGCGCCGGCACCACGCTGTTCGATGGTGTCTACGGTTTCATGGTCGGCAACACCATCGGAAGCATGATCGCCTACCTAGTGGCACAGACCGTGGACGTCCAGCTCTTCCACTTCTGGAAACGGTTTACCAAGGGCCGACACCTCTGGCTTCGCAATAATGCATCCACTATGGTCAGCCAACTGGTCGACTCCACGGCCATCCTCTCCATTCTCTACTTTGCCGGCAACCTGGGCGATAACGTGACGGGACCGGGCGCACTTTTCATCCTGATCGTGAACTCCTACCTTTTCAAGTTCTTTTCCGCTCTGTTCGATACCCCGATCTGCTATGCCGCCGTGCACTATTTCAGGGACTATTATGAAGATCCCGAAGGATACCGGCTCCCCGAGCGAAAAAGGGTATCAAAAAAACAGGAATCCCGCGTTGTGCGGGAGCGCTGAAATCAGTATCGTTGCTGACGATATTTCGTTGTGCCCGGGAGGGCAGAAAAACAGATTTCAATTATTATGACGAACTCTTTCTGGCGGGAAGCGCTTGACCACATTCCCGGACTCTTTTTGATTTTCAGGGTGGATGAAAAAGACAATGCCCATCTCATTTTTGCGAATTTGCACATAAGGAACATCCTCGGCTACAAGCCGGAGGAGTTTGTGCTGGCTTCGGAATCACCCGGGTCAAAGGTGCAAAAGGAGGTGGCCGCGCTGGTGGATCAGATTGCTGAAAAAAGCCGGAACGGGGATTCCGCTGCACCGTTGGTTTGCCGCTTCCACTCAAAACGGGCCGAAGTGTACGACTTTCATTTTGCATTCCGGATATTCACGGCCAAGTCGGCGCCGCACCCGTTTATTGCGGTTTCACTTGAACCGGTGGCCGGGGAGACCACGGGAAGCGACACCGATTATTCGGTGCCCGGACAACGGTATGCCGGTTTTGTTGCCGAGTCGTCGCTGATGCAGGCGCTCATGCGCAAGGTGGATGCTGTGGCAGACCAGCCGGTCCATCTGCTTTTCCGGGGCGAACGTGCAACCGGCAAGCGAACACTTGCCCGGCAGGTGCTTCAGGCGGAAAAACTGCGGGGCGCCCGTGGCATGGAGTGGAACCTTGAGACCATGCCTGTATCGGAACAGAACCGGGTGGTGGACCAGCTCTGCGGTAAAGGCAGCGTTTCGGTTGCACTCCCTGGTGACCGCCCGCTGGCACTACTGGTGGTCGAGATCAGTTTGCTCACGAGGGCCAACCAGGCGAAGCTGCTCGACTGGCTGCGTGACAGGCAGGATGCGGGTTCGGTTACACGAATACTGGCTACTACCTCATTCCTGTTGGAAGAGCGCATGCAGCAGGGCGAGTTTTCGGCCGATCTCTACTATTTCCTGAGTCTGGAGACCCTGCTTCTGCCGCCGCTGTCGCAGCGACGGGACGATCTGCGCATTCTGGTAACGGAGTGGGTGCGGGCTGCAGCTGCGGTGCTGGATCTGGGTGAACTTCGGGTACCTGACGAGGTGATGGAGAAGGTGCTTGCGCATTCGTGGTCCGGCAACTTTCACGAGTTCCAGAATGTGATGCGCCGGTCACTGCTGGCATCACCTTCCGGGTTGTTCCGGCTGGTACTGCATGAGCCGGAAAAGGGCCCGGCTGAGAAAGCACATCCGGGCGCGGAGATTGCAGACGACTTTCTTGAAGGCGAGGTGCTGCCATTTGATGAAATGAACCGCAGATACCTGGAAAAAGTCCTTCGGAAGACGGACAACAAAATATACGGTGAAGACGGCGCGGCGCGCTTGCTCGGCATGAAACCCACCACATTGCAAAGCAAGCTCAAGAAACTCGGGATCCGTTGACACCGGCATCCCCGTTTGCGCGGCAGCCGGATACCGGTCCGGCCGGATTTTTTCCAAAATAAAGTTTGACAGGGATAAGGAAAAGGGTGTATATTTGTGATCTGCCAAATAATGAAGGCAGGCTGTTCTTTGACCGGATGGAAAGACAAGAAAATCGCATAGCGAGCCCCT
>SKNT01000130.1 GCA_007120385.1 Balneolales bacterium | reverse complement strand
TACGTCGATGTGATCATACCCCGCGGCGGCGAGGGGCTCATCCGCGCCGTGGCCGAAAACGCCACCGTGCCGGTCCTCAAGCACTACGAGGGCATCTGCCATGTCTATGTGGATGCGGCCGCGGATCAGACGAAGGCCTGGTCCATCGTGGAAAACGCCAAGTGCCAGCGTCCGGGCGTCTGCAACGCCGCCGAAACGCTTCTGGTGGATGCGGCCCTGGATCCGCAATGGCTGTCCAAAATGGCCGATATCCTCGATGCACGCGGCGTGGAGCTGCGCGGCGATGAGCGCGCGCGCGCGATAGTGCCCTCCATGAAGGAGGCCGTCGAACAGGACTGGCGCACCGAGTACCTGGACCTTATCCTGTCGGTGCGTGTTGTGGACGGCATCGAACAGGCCGTGGAGCACATCAACTCCTACGGCTCGGGCCACTCCGACGCCATAGTGACCGAAGATTCCGGGAATCAGGATTATTTCGGGCGCATGGTGGACTCGGCCGCCGTCTACATCAACGCATCCACCCGGTTCACAGATGGCGCGGAATTCGGCATGGGTGCCGAGATCGGCATCAGCACCGACCGGCTCCACGCGCGCGGTCCGGTGGCGCTGGAAGAGTTGACGACCTACAAGTACGTGGTGGCCGGCACCGGACAGATCAGGCAATGAATCGTGTGTTGGATCAAGCAATTCTGCCAGACAACAGGTTTCAAGGGCACGAATGTTGAACAGGTATCCTGTCTGCAAATATGCCGGCAGATGGGGAAAGTATTTTAATTCCCAAAAGGCAACGTTACACCTAGCCACGGGATGCCAATAAAACCGCCTGTTGTCCCGGTGGGCCGGAGCAATGCGAAATCGACTGAAAAAGTTTCAGCTGCATAGCGATATCCCGCAGATATTATTCCTTCGTATCCGTTGTCGACGGGCATTGCATAGTTTTCCGAGATTAGATATCCGCGGCTGGAAAGACGGTGCATGCCCGATGCATTCAACACAGGTTTGCTGCTGAAGCCATCATCAACATATCCGAATCCAGCACCCAGGGAGAAATTGCTGTTCCTGTCTCCGACCGTTGCGGTTCCATACAATAATCCGGCTGCACCGCCACCGCTTCCGATTACGCCTCCAATTACACCTCCAACGGAGAGATGGAATTTATCCGTTACCATTGGCAGCGAATATTTCGGCAGCAACCAGATGGGCAAAGCACTCACACCAAGAAGAAATATGGGGACTGTTCCAGCTCCGATGGAAAAACGATCTGTGATTCCATAGTTGAAGTTGTTGAAGAAGATCCATGTGTTCTGGTAATAAGAGGAACCTTGCTTCATCGGGAATGCATTGGGTGCAAAAAGGTAGCGGGTGGATACCGGATTTGGGAACCAGAATCTGCCATCCACAAAATCCTCCTCGGCAATTTCAGTGATTGTGCGAATATTTTCACGCATTATGGTCACCATCCCGAACTGTTCTACGCCCAGGGTCACGGAAGTCTCGTCTTCACGGACAAGACGTCCGATAGTTGTTCTTCCATCAAGGGTTACGATTTTGTAAATCGATGTGGTGTCATTATCCGATGGAATGATCGTAATTGAAAAAGAGGCTTCGCCTGCATCGGGTAATCCGGCGAACGCGTTCTTATGACCAATCAATTGGAAGAGCAAGCCGAATGTCAGGAAAATGACCAACCCCTTGCAGCTAATAAGATTAGATAACAGGAATGGTTTCATTCAGTGGCGGGTTAGCAAAAGTGGATCAAGCGCAGGATGAGTCTAGGGGCAGCACCACATCCACCACAAGTTAGCTAATAAATTCAGGGTTGTAAATACCTGAAAATCAACGGGCTCCGCCGCCGGCACCGCCCCCGGCCGAGCCTGCCGTTGCGCCTCCGACACCAGATACGCCGCTGAACGAGCTGGTGCCGCTGGACGCCAGCGTGCTGAGTCCGGATGCGATATCGGCGGCGCCCTTAATGCCGGATGCCGGCACCACCCACAGGAAAATGGGGCTTTGCTCGTCCACGTCGCCAAGCCGCTTTTCAAGCTGCTTTTTGGTAAGTCCAAGGGCGATGGCATAGACGAAATGCCGGCCGATCTCCTTCTGGTCAAAGGAACTGTTGGGACCCTTTTTGAGTGCTTTCCGGTAGGCAGTCCACTCCGCGTGCAAATCTGTTCCTTCCTGCGACCGCTTGGGAAGAGTGAGACTCAGCATCATGATCAGGGAAACAAGCACGATTCCGGCTGCACCGGCTTCACCGGCCAGGAAGGCGATGGCGATCATCCCCAGAAGCAGCGGCAGCTGGGCAAAAAGATGGAAGTAGAGTGCTTTCTGTGCCACGTGATCGAACCACTGCTGCTCCTTCAGGGCCTTGCGGAAGAGCTTGCGCCACTCCTTCCACCATGACTGGAGCGGTTTTTCCGACCAGTCCAGGACCTTGTCCATGCGTGAAACTCCTTTATCAATTCGGCTGACGGCCATATCCAGCAGAGAGTGTTCCCAGTCGGCCAGATTTTCTTCCGGCTTCTTTCCGGTCTTTTCGAGATGGTACTCCGGGGCCTCGGAGCTGAGAAACTTTTTATCGCCCTTCTTTTCCACGATCCGGAAATACCCTCTGCGGGCCAGATCGAAGATGGTGATACCCAGTGCCAGCTTGTCAGGTTCTGTGTTGAGCGGTCCGAGCATCAGTTTCCGCACAAGAGCAGGCGGATGATCTGAGGGTGGATCGAACCTCAGTTTTGATGGCATCCCCGAAAGTTCAAAACGACGGCCGTACTGCCGGTAGAACCAGATGAACAATGCAATGGAGACCGGTGCCAGCACGGTGAACAGCCCGATGCCAAGCAGGCGGAGCTGGCGTCTGCGTTCCCGCGCATCCACCCAGGCCGCTTCCTCCTCCATGACTCGGTCAAGTGTGAATCTGCGGTCGGTTATTTCGGCTTCGGTGAGGACCCTGGTCGGGAACAGGATGCGCGCCAGTACCTGGTCGGAGTTCCGGAAGTTTTCCCCTTCGAGGTGGAGTACCGCCCCATCCACCCGCATCCGGACGCGGTCGGGCGTCTCGCGCATCCACACATGCCACTCTTCATCCCCGATACGCTGGGGGAGCGCTATGCGCGCGCGGAAGGTCTCGGGTGTGCGCGCCAGCCGGTCCGACAGGAAAATCCAGAACCATTCGGTGACATCGGGGCCGGTGACGAGGGCATCGTGAAGATCATACTGGATGGTGAAGGTGTGTTCGGTGGTGTCGCGGGTTTCGATGAACCATGTGATCTGGAGTTCGTGGTCGTTGCGCTCGACCTTGAACGTGCCGGGCTGCTCCGTGTTTTCGTTGACCAGGGGGCGGCCGTCCTGCCGGATTCGGATGTTCTCCACGGCGTCGAATCCGCGGAGCGGAAGGGTGTAGTAGACCATGCTGTAGCTGCCTTCGAACCGGTATCGCCGGTCCTCCACGTAACGGATGACGGCATCGGGCTGGATCTCGGCCTGGATGGCGATGTCCCGTATCTGGAAATCCCTTGCACCGGAAGTTGATACGAAACCGGTGGACAGGAGTGCCAGGAGGATGGCTGAGAGGATGGCTGATGCCGTGATAATGCGTTCGGTCGTGATTTGGATTTTCACTGGCTGTTGCAAACGTTCGTAATGAGTCTGGTGTGATGATGTATGCATATGCAAATCGTTACTTTTCGTCATCGATCCAGGTGTACTTGATTACCTTGATTACATGTTCTTCTCTTCCGGCATACTCCTGAATTACCGGCACGCCGGTTATCCGTATGCGTCCGCGGCGCGCTCTCCAGAGTTCCTGCAGTTCCTGATCGTCCATGTCGAGGAACCAGCGTTCACCCGCATCGGTAACCAGGGCAACCCGTGTGAAAGGTTCATTTCCAAACAGTCGGAGGCTTCCTTCCCAGGTTTCGACGGTGTCGCGGTCGGAAGCCGCAAGGGTGCCCGCGGCAATCAGGGGAATGGTCACGGCCAGCAGCAGCAAGATCATTGATTTAGGTATCATTTTCATAATTTTCTTGTCAATTGTGCTCATATGGCGGGATTTCGCCGGGAACTCACAATTACACTTCACATAATTGAAATTTATTGAATATATTTATGAAGTCCATTCTTCATAATATCAACATAAAAAAGCCCTTTTTTGATTATTAATTAAAAGGTTAGCAGAAAATAGAATTAAGGATTGCTGTTGAAAGGAGATGGGACCCGGGGACAAGCCGGCACTTTGGCTGGTTTTGACATGCTGTTCGAGAATCCGGATTAAATTTGATCAGGAGCAGATGAGCAGCCGGTTCCCGGAGCTGGTGGTTTCGCGCGTTATTACTCCCGTGTGTATTTTTTCACCCGATAATTATTTACCCGATAAGAACCTGGAAGGATTATTTATGAAACGTCCACTTGTAACTATTGATGCCAACGAAGCGGCATCGCACATCGCACATCACGTCAATGAAGTTATTGCCATTTATCCCATTACACCTGCTTCGCCCATGGGCGAGTTTGCAGATGCCTGGGCCATGGCTGGGAAAAAGAACATTTGGGGTACGGTACCTGATGTAATCGAACTTCAGAGTGAGGCCGGCGCCGCCGGAGCTGTTCACGGCGCCCTTCAGACAGGAGCGTTGTCAACCACTTTTACGGCTTCACAGGGGCTGCTTCTGATGATGCCGAACCTGTTCAAGATTGCCGGTGAGCTGAGTCCGACGGTAATCCATGTTTCGGCACGTACAGTGGCCGGACACGCCCTTTCCATCTTCGGGGATCACGGTGATGTCATGGCCATGCGCATGACCGGGATGGGCATGCTTTGCTCCAACAGTGTGCAGGAAGCCATGGATATGGCGTTGATAGCCCATGCCGCCACCCTCGAGGCCCGCATCCCGTTCATCCACTTCTTTGACGGTTTCCGCACTTCGCACGAAGTCCAGAAAATCGAAGAGCTTACACTTGATGACATGCGCGAGATGATCAACGACGATTACGTCATTGAACACCGCCAGCGGGCGCTCACGCCTGACCGTCCGATTATCCGCGGCACCGCCCAGAACCCGGATGTGTTCTTCCAGGCCAAGGAAGCATCCAACCTGTTTTACCAGAAGTGCCCGGATATCGTCCAGAAGACCATGGACAAGTTCGCCAATCTGACCGGTCGCGCATACAAGCTGTTTGACTACCACGGTCCGGCCGATGCCGAGCGCGTGATCGTGCTCATGGGATCCGGAGCCGAGACGGTGCACGAAACCGTTGATAAAATGAACGAGGCAGGGGAAAAAGTCGGCGTCATCAAACCGCGCATGTACCGTCCCTTCAAAATCGAAGCCTTTGTCAACGCCCTGCCGGAATCCGTACAGGGTATCGCCGTGCTTGACCGCACCAAGGAGCCGGGAGGCGCCGGTGATCCGCTGTATCAGGACGTGCTTACAGCGCTCCAGGAGAACCGCACGGAAGGCTACCGCGCACTGCCGAAAGAGCCCCGTGTGATTGCTGGCCGCTACGGTCTTTCTTCCAAGGAATTCACCCCGCCGATGGTCAAGGCGATTTTTGACGAAATAGGCAAGGAAAAACCGAAGAACCATTTCACCATCGGTATCAACGATGATGTGACGCACACCAGCATCCCCTACGAAAACGGCGTGATGCCCGTCAACGGCAAGGCGAAACCCGCAGCCAACGGCAAAGCAGCCGGCAAGGAGAAAAGCAGCGTCTTCCGTGGGCTTTTCTACGGCCTGGGTGCTGACGGTACCGTGAGTGCCAACAAAAACTCGATCAAGATCATCGGTGAAAACACCGATTTCTTTGCCCAGGGCTACTTTGTCTACGACTCCAAGAAATCGGGTTCCATGACGACCTCGCACCTGCGGTTCGGTCCCGATCCCATCCGGTCGGCCTACCTGATCGACGAAGCCGATTTCATCGCCTGCCACCAGTTCCGGTTTGTAGAGCGCATGGACATGCTCAAGAATGCCCGCGAAGGGGCCACGTTCCTGCTTAACACCCAGTACGGCCCGGACGAGCTGTGGGACGAGCTGCCGGACAAAGTGCAGCAGCAGATCATCGACAAGAAGATCCGCGTGTTTGCCATTGACGGCTACAAGGTGGCCCGCGACAGCGGCATGGGCAACCGCATCAATACCGTGATGCAGGTCTGTTTCTTTGCCATCTCCGACATCCTTCCCAAGGACGAGGCCATCGCTGCCATCAAGGATGCCATCCAGAAAACCTACGGCCAGAAAGGCGAAAAGATTGTCAAGAGCAACTACGCTGCTGTCGACAATTCGGTCGAGCACCTGTTTGAACTGAAAGTTCCCGCCAAGGTGTCTACCAGCAAGAAGATGCTCGATCCGGTCGTTGGCAGGGATATTCCCGAGTTTGTCACCGACGTGATCGGCGAGATCACCGCCGGTAACGGTGATTACCTGCCGGTGAGCAAAATGCCGGTGGATGGTACCTTCCCCACCGGAACCACCTGTTATGAGAAACGCAATATCGCGCACGAGATCCCGATACTGGATCCGGATGTATGTATCCAGTGCGGCAAGTGCGCCATGGTCT
>SKNT01000133.1 GCA_007120385.1 Balneolales bacterium | reverse complement strand
CTCCCTGCCGCTTCAGGTCCTGCAGATGATTGACCCACCTGAGGATGATGGCCGGTTCCACGTAATACTCCCATGCCCAGTGCACCATGGCCTCGTTGCCCACGGCGATGATCTTGACGATATCCGGATACTGCTGCGCCAGTGCCACGGCCCGGGCTATCTCCCCGGCATTCTCTTCGCTTTCCTCATCCCGGATCCGCTCGGGCTCATCTGTCCAGGCATTTTTGCAGTCGATCCAGGCCCCCAGCATGAGGTACATCTCGAACTCCGGATCTTCATCCTTCAGCTTACGGATCACCTTGAGCAGGTTGGAAGCTTCATCGTAGTACACATTGTATGTGCGCAGGATCCGGATGCCCATGGCATGCAGCAACCTCACATCATCTCTGAGCTGCGGCAGCGTGGGCTGGATGTCCCGCGTGGTCTCCCGATAGGCACCGAAGGATATTGCCTGATATGCGGGATCCCCGAGAATCTCCTCCGCCGTTTTTTGTATGGACGAAAAATCATGATCTCTCTGTGGGGCGCACGAAATCATCAGGACCGCAGCCAGGATTGGAATGATGAGCGGAGTTGTATTCACTTTGAAGTTCTTCATGGGCAACAGGTTCTTGGTCAACAGCTTCATGGTCAACGGATAATTTTGGTTAAACCAGGCGCGTATCCCGCAGGGACACCTTGATCTCTTTCACCTTGCCGGTTCGCTGAAATACCTGCGTGCTTGTTTCAGCATCCAGCTCAACTCCGTCAAATTGCCGGGATGCATTATCAAAGAGTGTAACCTCCACTCCTTCCTCGCCTGCGATCTGGTAGACTACCGGAACCTGGCAGCAGGAGAAACAAAGTGCGTTTGCCGGAAGCCCGATATGCTGGATTTCCTGCCTCACATTCACGAACTCCAGCGATCCGGGTTCGGTCGAAAACTCGCCTTTTTTCAACAGGCGGGGGCTGAATACCAGTTTGCCCTTATCGACAAATACCCCGAATTCACCGATACTTACCAGAATGTCCTCTTTCACCTGTCCGGTCATACCGGGTTGCTGCGCACCTCTGTGCTTCGGTGTATGGGAGTAAGGATCGGTCGGAAATGCACCATACTCCTCGGGTTTCTTATGGATTCCTATTCCTTCGCCAATTTCATGGTAGTGCGTCAACAGGCTTTTTGATATGGTGTCCGGCTCCTTCCGCACCATTGCATCCAGGCAGACTTCCTGCACCGCCAGATGCAGCTTGGAGACCATGTGCCAGTAGATGGATCCCAGGCCTTCGTAGGCAAAGAAGGTCCCGGATCGTCCTGTAAAGGCTTTGTGATTGAAGACTTCTTCAAAAATCCTCAGGACCAGCTTTTCATCATTATCCACCAGCTCCCTGTATTCGGTTGACCTGAGCTCTTCCAGGGCTTCTTGCACGTCGCCGGCATTTCTGAAATTGCCATTGAAATGATTTCCGCCGGTCACATCCTTGTTGATGACCTTCAGGTTGCCGTCAGCCAGGAGCTTCTGGAGCAGTCGTGACTGCTTCACCCGAGCCTCCGGGATGTTGTTTTTTTCAAGGAAACGCGGCAGCTCTTTGTCGGGATAGAGCATGTAGCTGTTCTGGTCTTCTCTGTACAGTGCACTGTTCCGAAGTGCATCCAGCAGTTTTGCGGCCTCTTCGGAACCAAGATATCCGGAACTCAGAACCGCAACCTGTCCCTCAAGCATTTCATCCAGATGAGAGATGGAAATACCGTCCTCATGCATGCTCATGATATTATAGGCATGGTACAGGCGGTCCGGCCTGCGGTTGGCATCGATGGAATGCTCTAGATAGGTCAGTGTCGTTCGTACAAAATCAGACATCTGCTCCAGCCGGACATTGGCTTTTTCCCCGCTGAAGCCGTCATCATAGACGCTGATCCTGAAGTCGCTGCCTGCCTGGCCGAGGGAATCGGTCATCTTTTTCCGGTTGCTGTCGTCGATGCTTCCGGCAAGCATATCCTGATGATCGTGAAGCACCTGCACAATGCGATCAAACAGTCCTTTGAGTTCCTTTGATATCTCGACCTGTTCCATTTCTGATCGCGCGATAATGCCTTCAAAGAATTTAAGGAAGCGTCTGAGATAGTACAGTGTTACCATTGAAACCCCGTTGCCCACCAGCGCATTATTGGCATCATTCCATTCCGGACGCTGCGTGTTCATCCAGATACCGGCTTCGGGGATAAAATTGGATACTTTGGCCAGCACCGTTGCAAGTATCTTTTCAAGGAAGTTGACTCTGTGGATAGTGCTGGTGCTGCTGCCGAGCAAGGCGGCGTCGGCCCCTTTGCCGGCAACGTTTTTACGGATGGCATGGTCCAGCTCTTCGTCAAATGTGATCGTATTTTTGGGGTCGACTGCGATTTCCTGATAGGTTTTAATGCGATAGGGTACGTTGGCGTAGACAAAATAGTCGCTGGCAAACAGTCCCTCGAGGGCATCCGGCTCATGCTTCTGGTAAAATTCCAGAAACTTCAAAAGATAGATGATCTGATGATCGCCCCAGTATCCGATGTACGACCAGGGGTTGTCCGGCTCGATGGTCTCCCAGTCAAATCCACCCTTGGTCACGCGATAAGGGTTGTATCCATCAAAAGTAGTGGCATTCAGGAACTTGAAAATCATGCCCTCGATGAAATCCGGATAGGAATGGACCAGGGCTTCCCAGTTCTGAAAGATATCCCGCCAGTTGCCCTGGTAGTCCAGTATCTTCGAGCCATCAAATTCACAGTGGGTATTTATGGAGAACTGGTTCCAGGGACGGCTCGGGTCACCGTGACGCCGGCTGAATTTCAATGGCAGGTATTCCTTGCAAAGCCGGTATAAATCAGGGTCCTTGCACCCGGACAGCAAATCATAGAGTTCATGGGCATCAAATATGTCATTCAGGCCCTGGATGAAGTCCTGATTCTTTTTGAGTACCTCCTTGCTGGCATTGGAGAGATAGGAGGCCAGATCCTTTTTCTCTATTTGGTAATTATGGTCAAAGGTCCCGCCGCGCATGATGTTGAACAGTACGTTCGAATAATGGCGGGCGTCTTTCAGGAGGTCTGCTGACGAACGAATGCCGTCGGCACCCGACGTGAGTTCCTTAAGGTTCCTGGTTCCCTCTTCAATGTTTTTCTCAATGAGTTGTTCGAGATCGGCTCTTTCCTTGATCTGCTGGCTCAGCTCGATAACCTGACTATGATTCTGATTGACATTGGCAATGATTTTCCATGATCTGGTATTGCTCTTTTCCAGATTTATTTCAGCATGGATGAAGTAGGCGCCTTTTTCACCTTTGATATCGTACTCTTCCTGAACCGGCTCCCCTTTCCGGAAGCTGTCCAGCTGAAGGGAGGATACCAGGCGCTTTGGTTGATCGATTCCGAGCGACCACGCCACATTGGCCTTCAATGCTTCACTGGGCTCTGCCTTGTCCACGATAATGGCACTCAGGGCGTAGATTCCCAGACCTGAATCACTCACCAGTTCATTTCTCTTGTATGCATCCACCAGGTTGCTGGTCGCGTTCTGCATGTCGGGCTCCACACCGAATGGCATGATGTTCTGGATTCCGTCGAGCATGGTAATCCGGCAGTCGCTGCCGGATGTGTTGACCAGCTCCGATTTCCTGACAAAACCATAGAGGTTGCTTGAATTCCACTGATAGCGGAATATCAGGCCGAGATCATGGTTGATCTCTTCAAACATGATTTTGTTGCCATGGAAGTTTTTGTACAGGTTCCTGCTGATGCCAAACTTGTCTCTGTTGTGCTCCGAGAAGGGCTCCCAAATATGCACCTGATCATCAGTATGTACATGAAAGATCGATTTGCTTCCGGTTATGTCGGCTAATTCAGTAATCTTGTCATCGGTGTAGTAGGGAAACAAGGCATACTGGCTGTTTTTCCGTCCGGCAGAGAGCCCGCCATTGCTTGAGATAAACATCCAGTGATTCGAATCACTTACCACATTCATGAAGAATGGGCGTATTGTGACAGTGTCAGTGATTTTGAACCATGTTTCCTTTTCGCGAATAATAGTTTGAATATTCAAGTTGTTTCAGAATTAGGTTCATATTAAATAAATCAGACAATCAGTGGCGGTTGCCATCATTCTTGTCGCTTTTTGCCCGTTTCAAGGCATCAGTAATGGAAATACCCTCAAAGAATTCTTCGATCATTTCAGGTGTTGTCCCGGCAGCATATGGATCGAACGCATGCACCTGCTCCAGCACAAAATATGCTGCTCTCGGGTACAGTTCGTAATGGCCAAGTGAATCCGTGGGACCTTTTGCCATGACGCCGAACCACTCCTCGTTCATGTTGTTTTGACCCTCGACATAATCGCATTCGTAACCGGCATTAGCCCAGGTGGCCTCGGTGTTGTGCACATGCAGGTCGAACGTCTGACCATACTTCCACCACCCGTCGCTGAACTGAAAGGTGAAACCGCCGATGGAATTTCCCGCTTTGCCGACTCCCGCGGCATACGCATATATTTCCCTCCAGTTGCCGTGAATGTAATAGGCCTGGCAGTGCTGGTCTTCCTGTTGTGCGCGCGTGTTATAGGCATCGGCGCCAAACTCTGTAAGGAGTACCGGTTTCCCGTATTCCTCTTTTACCTGGTCGAATAAATACGTAAATGATATCCCACGGTACACATTGGCACCGAAAATATCCACGTCCGGCGCCTCATCCACAATAATGTCAAGAAACAGCAGGTCGCCGTTTGCCATTGCCACCGGGCGATCCGGATCGATTTCCTTCATGGCAACAGCTGCCTGGTTGAACAACCGGTACATATGCCGGGCCCGGATGCGCAACTCATGGTCCTCGCCGGGAATGTCCTCCGTTTCCGCACCACTCCAGAAAAGTCCATAGTTGTTTTCATTGCCAAGGAGATAAAGCAACAGTCCCCTGGTGCCCCGGTACTCCCGGACCAAATCGGTCACCTCCTGCAGAAGCGTATCAATGACCCTCGGATCAGAGTAATCCGTATCGGCAACACATTCACCGTCAAGAGAGAGTCCGTATCTCCCAAATGCATGGTTGAGCATGGTGTAAATGCCGAAGTTGTCGTGGATGTATTCAATCCATTCCTTCGGGATGCCGGTATAGACCCGGATGGCGTTCACGCCAATGTCTTGAAGCAAGCCCATTTCATAATCAAGGGCATTCCGGATGAATTCGGCGGATTCGTCCCACAATATGTATTCGTAGTTCGTTCCGATAGGGAAGTAATCCCAGTTCATGCCGTTGACCATGAACGGCTTTCCATCGACGCGCAGAGTCCAGCCGTCGTGGTCTTCCTGGACAGCCACCTTACCGGAATCCTCGCAACCGGCAGCCGACAGAATTAACAGAAAGAACAGGAGTGGCAAAACCAGTTTGACTCTATCCTTTATCATGGTTTTTCTGTTCGCGGAATTGGATTAATTGAGGGGTTCACAGGACATTTGCAATATTTCAATAAACTCAAATTCAGATTTGGGGAAATGCTTCCTGACTCATATGGCTGCATATTTTCTGACAAAATTAATAGTAACTGACGCATGCATGGTTTCGGAATCGCACATTTTGAGGTCGAAGGCCAGTTCACACATCTTCACCTCACCCGGGTACATTTCCAATACCAATGTGAAAGCATTCGTAAATTATATGCCATCCCGAAACTATGCAAATTTTTTTATTTTTTTATGAAAAATTTTTATGCTTTTAGTCAATTCACACTATTCCGGCGCAACTCCATGGTAGTGCAATGACCTTGCAGTGAGTTACAAACTCCTGGTTCAAAACCAACCAGAAATACAATATATCCTCAATTCAACAGCATTTCAGCAACCTCTGCGCTGCCATGTGCCAGGAAATTGCAAAAAACCTCACAGAACCGCGAATTTGCAACTCCATGCAATGCTTTCACCCCTGTTCGGAGAAGTGAACTCGTCAGGTGGATTAGGTGAAAAATATTTTGCATATTTTGCACCTAATTCCTTTCCACATGAATTCGAACAACATGGAGTTTAACAGGTCCTTGCATGAGATTTCAACCACACGGTTACATCGAATGGATCAATATTTAAAATAACAGACAACATCACTCCCAAGATCACACATGAACCGAAGGTCACGAAGTGCTATGTCCATGACCGTCGCCCGGTCACACATGAGCATGATTAATAGCGTCATGTACATTCTATGTGACCTTAGAAATCCAAAGTTTTAAACACATGAAATGTCCATGACCGGACATCTTCCGGTCACACAGGAGTATGATTAAAACGTCATGGACATTCTATCTGACCATATAAATCCTAAGTTTTAAACAGATGAAATGTCCATGACCGGGCATAACCCCGGTCACACAGGAGCATGATTAAAAGTGTCATGGACATTCTATGTGACCTTAGAAATCCAAAGTTTTAAACACATGAAATACTTTGAATCCCGATCTGACCAGAATACGCTGCAAGTGAAGCAAATTGAGAAGGACCTTCCATATGAAAATTCCGGATTAACGGTCCCGGAGCGCGTTGAGGATCTGTTGCAGCGCATGTCTTTGCATGAGAAGATCGG
>SKNT01000096.1 GCA_007120385.1 Balneolales bacterium | reverse complement strand
TACGGCGGGCGCGGCGCTCACGGCGGCGGGGCTTTTTCCGGCAAGGACGCCTCAAAGGTGGACCGCAGCGCGGCTTATGCCGCCCGCCACATTGCGAAAAACATTGTGGCTGCCGGAATAGCGGATGAGTGCCTTATTCAGCTGGCATATGCCATTGGTATCGCCGAACCGGTCTCCATCAACGTAAATACATTCGGTACCGGCAGGATCAGCGACGACAAACTGGTTGAGCTGGTCAAGAAGAACTTCGACTGCACGCCGGATGGCATTATCCGGCGATTCGATCTTCGCAAGCCCATATTCCGTAAAACAGCGGCATACGGCCATTTCGGCCGGGATGAGTTCCCTTGGGAGAAGCTGGATTACGTCGATGTGCTGAAGCAGCAGGCCGGCGTGTAAGCAGCAGGCCGGGGATGCAGGCAGCCAGGCAGGTATCATCGGATGGTTGCGGATTTCGGGATGGAAATGCGCGAGCTGTTCTTTGCGTTATTCATACAGGAGACCGGGTGATTCATGCAGAAGGAATGGAGTTGCCATGGTGAAAAAAGATTTCCGGATTATAACACCTGGCGAACAAAGCCAGCTTGTGAAAGGTGACAAAGTGGCCGGCTATATTGGAAATACGGCCGTAATGGTTCATCTGTTTATAATTTTTGATTCATATCGTCAGATAGAATGTCCATGACGATTATAATCATGCGACTGTGTGTCCGGGCTACATTTATGGCCATTTCCTTATACTAAAGCTGTCAGTTATTGAAAACCCGCAATCCAGTAAAATAAAACCACTTCACCAAACCGAACAGTGCTCTGTTATGTTTCAGAAGATCGAAGGTTTCCCCGTTTACGGACTCCACGAAGAACAGACCATCCGGCAGTTTCTGGATGTCATGAGCAGGGCGGAATATGGCGCCCTGATGGCGGATGGACATCTGGGCTATGTGATGCCCATAGGTGGCGTTGCAGCCTATCGCAACAAACTGTCCCCGGTGGGTGTCGGGTTTGATATCGGATGCGGCAACATGGCCGTCCGGCTGGATATGCAGAAAAAGGACCTGAATCTGGACCTCCTGCTTGACCGCATCGAGAAATACATCTCCTTCGGTATCGGGCAGACCAACCCGGACGCCCCGCGCGACCATCCCATATTTGACAGCGACGACTGGGACGCGTACGAGCCGGCCTCCCTGCGGGCCGAACTGAAGAAACTGGGCCGCGACCAGCTTGGTACCGTGGGCGCCGGAAACCACTATGTGGATATTTTTGCCGATGACCAGGACCGCGTCTGGGTGGGTGTCCACTTTGGAAGTCGCGGCCTGGGGCACAAAACCGCAACCGGATTCATCAACCTGTCGCAAGATCGGCCATGGAATATACGCGCGGTGGAAAAAGAGGTGCTTTTGGATATCGAAAACGATCTTGGTGAGCGGTATTACCGGGCCATGCGGCTCTGCGGCGCCTATGCCTGGGCCGGACGCGAGTGGGTATGTGAATATGTTGCAAAGCTTGCCGGTGCCGAAATTGTTGAAAGAGTCCACAATCATCACAACTATGCCTGGAAAGAACAGCATTTGGATGCCGGATTGCTGAAAGAGGGCTTGCCGGACAATGGCCCTGGTGTCGCAGGAATGCAGAAAAAAGGCGAAAATGCCAACAAAAAGAGCAGGACTGATGCTATAAAAGGATCCGGAAACGAGCTCGGTGCCAAAGGGTCCCGAAAAACAATCTTGCGCGACTACATAGTCATCCGCAAGGGTGCAACTCCCGCATTCCCCGGACAGCTGAGTTTTGTCGGCGGAAGCATGGGTGACCCCTCAGTGATCCTGGAGGGGGTCGACAGTCCCGAGAGCAAGAGGGCGCTCTATTCAACCATCCACGGGGCGGGACGTGTAATGTCGCGAACCAAAGCTGCCGGAAAATATCGTGGAAGAGGAAAAAAACGGAAGCAAATCCGGGCGGGCGAGGTGACTCCGAAGATGATGCAGGAGTGGCTGAAGAAAAAAAATGTCAAATTACGCGGCGGGGGGCTGGATGAATCTCCGCACGTCTACCGCCGCCTGAACGATGTGCTCAACTCGCATCAGAACACCATTAAAATAAGGCATTGGCTGCAGCCGCTCGGCGTAGTCATGGCCGGACCGGACATTTTTGACCCGTTCATTGATTAAAATCCGGATTGTGGTTCCTGACAAGTGGCACGGCCGGTCATTAGTGATGCAAGCAGCCGGTCATTAATGATGCACATGGCCGTTCCTTCGCCATATTCCCGGTTGATTCATCACCATGGGAGCGTCGCTTCCGTCATGCCAATTTCTCCTTGATTAACATTCTGAAATACTTTACTTATGGTGATTGTCAAACCACCATATGTTAAATCGTCATGTCCGTACTGGCCATCCTGGCAGGAACCATCGCCATTCTGTTGAGTGCCTACCGTTTTTACGGGTCTTTCATCGCCCGAAAACTGGGAATTGACAACAAGAACATCACCCCGGCCCACACCCATGAAGACGGGGTGGATTACGTTCCAAGCAACCGTTTTGTGGTGCTGGGCCACCATTTTGCCTCCATCGCCGGTGCCGGCCCCATTGTGGGTCCGATCATCGCCGTCTCTTTCGGTTGGATACCCGCCCTTCTCTGGATCCTCATCGGCGGCATTTTCTTCGGCGCCGTGCATGACATCACGGCCATGACCGCGTCGCTGCGCCACCAGGGCAAGTCCATAGGAGAAATCATCCAGCAGTACATCGGTGATTCCGGAAAAAAACTGTTTCTCATCTTTGCCTTTGCCACCCTGCTTCTTGTCATTGCCGTATTCATGGACATTGTGGCCCGTACATTTGTCACGGTGCCGGCCGCCGCTTCGGCATCGGTGTTTTTCATCATCCTGGCCCTGCTCTTTGGCCTCATCATCAACCGCCTGGGATTCAAGCTCTGGGTCAGCACCATTTTCGGAGTAGGCCTGCTCTACTTCTTTGTCTATCTGGGCGAACTATTGCCCATCGAAATCGGATACGCTTCCTGGATTGCCATCCTTATCGCCTACATATTTCTTGCCGCGGTGACGCCCATTTCCATCCTGTTGCAGCCCAGAGATTTCCTCAACTCATTCCTGCTCTACGGAATGATCCTTTTCGGCATAGCCGGAATCCTGATCGGCAACCCGCGCATTGAAATGACCTCCTCCGTGCAGTTCCAGGTGGAAAACCTCGGATATCTGTTTCCCGTCCTTTTTGTGACCGTCGCCTGCGGCGCTATTTCCGGATTTCACTCGCTGGTGGCCTCGGGAACCACATCCAAACAGATCAACAGGGAGGAGGATGTCAAAATGATCGGTTTCGGGGGGATGCTGATCGAAACCTTGCTCGCGGTGATTGCCGTTATGGCGGTTGCCGTGATGTCGCGGGGTGACTTTGCCATGCGGCTGGTGGAAGCCGGCCCGGTAACCCTCTTCTCGGAGGGTCTCGGCGGATTCATCTCATCGATAGGCATACCGGTTTCGGTGGCCATCTCCTTTGTGGCGCTCACTGTTTCCGCGTTTGCCCTTACCACGCTGGATACCTGCACGCGCCTGGCCCGGTTCATCATCCAGGAGTATGCCGAGGATATTCCGTCGGCACCCGTACGCTCGGCGCTTCAGAACAGGTTTGCGGCCACCTTCCTGGTGGTTCTGTTTTCCGGGATGCTGCTTCTCACCGGCCAGTTCGAACAGCTCTGGCCCATCTTCGGATCGGCGAACCAGCTGCTTGCCGCACTGGCGCTTCTGGCCGGAACCGTCTGGCTTGCAAAAAAGAATGTGAACCCGCTGTTCACCGTCATCCCGATGGTCTTCATGTTCTCCGTCACCCTGCTCTCCCTGCTCATATTCGCCTGGAACCAGTATCAGCAAAACGCCTGGTTCCTGAGCCTGCTCTCCGTTTCTCTTTTTGTGCTGGCCGTCATCCTTGTGGTGATGGCGCGGAATAGCCTCCGCAAGTTTTACAGGGAAGAAAAACACAGGAAGACGAAAGCGAATATCCGAACCGTTCCCTGAACATGAATGGAATCCGAAATATCCTTTCCCGGGTCCGCGAACCCGCCAATGCCTATACGCATCTTGCCGGCGCGCTGCTGTCGGTGCTGGGCCTGGTTCTGCTGATCCACAAATCCGTGTTTCTCGGACAGCCCACCCATATCGTGGCCTTCTCCATATTCGGAAGCAGCATGATCCTGCTCTACCTTGCCAGCACCCTGTACCACATGCTCCCCGTCTCCGAAAAGGGCCTGCGCATCCTGCGCCGCATCGACCACATCATGATCTACGTTCTGATTGCCGGCACCTATACCCCCATCACGCTCATTGTGCTGGATGGTTTTACCGGATGGGCGCTCTTCACCGCCGTCTGGGCCATTGCCGTTCTGGGTGTAATCTTCAAACTGGTCTGGTTCAACGCACCCAAGTGGATATCCCTGGTGCTCTACCTGGCCATGGGATGGATGGCCGTAATCGTGTTTCCCGCCCTTTGGCAGGTCTTCTCCTTCAGCGCCATCGCATGGATCCTGATGGGCGGACTCGCTTACACCCTCGGCGCCATCGTCTATGGTTTAAAGTGGCCAAATCCATCACCAAAACACTTTAATTTTCACGCAATTTGGCATATTATGGTGATGGCCGGCAGCTTCTGCTTCTTCTGGCTCATGTATCAGTACGTTATTTACTACTGATCCCGTTCCAAGCGGACGGACGGCCACTGTCAACCGCATTGCCTTGCCGCCGCCGGCTGTCTTAACACCCGGCCGTATCCACCCGATTCGGTCTCTTTCTAACATCACTATGGGGAAATGTCATTATTTGCGGGGTATAACGCTGTTGCTCATCCTTCTTGCCGGGGTGGATGCGGTTCGCGCCCAGATCTATGATAATGTCTACCGTCCAACGCGTCCGGCGTGGCAACAGCTCCAGACTCCCCATTTTCACATCCTTTTCCAGCAAGGCGAAGAAGTGGCAGCGCTGCGGACGGCCTGGATACTGGAGGACCAGTATGATATTGTGCAGTCGCTGGTCGGCGGATCGCTGTTGCGCATGCCCGTTGTCCTGAACGGGCAGAACGACCTCTCAAACGGATATGTGACCACGCAGAATTTCCGTATCGAGGTGGAGATACCGCGAATAAAAAGCAAAAGCATGAATCCGTCGGACGGGAACTGGCTGAATACCGTCATGCCGCATGAGCTGGTCCACGCCCTGCACCTGAATGTCATTCCGGCCTTTGGAATATCCGGGTTCATCCGGCCGTTTTCTCCGGATCTGGCCCGCTCAATGCACCTGGCCGCACCGCTTGGCATGATCGAGGGGATTGCCGTTTTCCATGAATCCCACAGGCAGTATGGCCTGAGCGGCCGCGGAAACCACCCCTACTTCACGCAGCAGTTCGAATCCATCTACGACAGCCGCCACCGCTGGTCGCTTGGACAGATGCTCATGGATCCGGCGCGGACCTGGCCGTTCGACCGTCATTATATCGGCGGACATGAATTCATCCACTGGCTGCAGTACGAATACGGCATGGAAACCACGAAAAGTACCATCCGTTTTGTTTCGAGGTGGCCTTTTTTGGGCTATGGAACGGCATTATGGCACCACACCGGCAAGCGGCCCTCCGCCCTGTACCGGCTGTTCCGGGAGCACCAAGAACAGGAAGCGGCACACGGGACAGGCCGGGGTTCCGGAGAGGTCTATATTTCTCCCGAAAGCATTACCGCCCAACGCGTTCGGCAGCCATTCTGGATCTCCGGAAACGAAGTCCTCTATTACGCCCAGTCATACAATCAACGCCCCGGAATCTATCGCTTTAATACCCAAAGTGTGGAGGGCGTGCTGTTCATCGAAACGCGGTCAACGGACGATTTCAGGTTTACGCTCAACGACGACCGTACCCGGTTCCTTTACTCCCGTTATCACCGCCATCCCTATTATGACAATTATCAGCGGATGCGGATATACGAATCCGACACAGACGGCCGGATACATGTGCGCCATGCAGGCCGGTACGCGGATCCCGAAACCGGAAAGCAGATTCTGGTGGACCGGGTTCATGCCCCCGCCTATGGTCCGGACGGCACCATTTGGGCCATTCAGACACATCACGAACGCAATATTCTGATTTCCATAAGTGAAACACGCCTGGATACCCTGCTCATACCGGAACGGGGACATCTGGTCGAGCTGGTTTTCCATCCCGAAAATCCCGATTCGCTTGTTCTGCTGGCCAACCGGCTTGGACTCCAGGGCCTCTGGTTCCTGAACAGCAACGATCTGGACCGATATAACCGCGAACCGGCGGATATCGCATTTGACAGCGGCTCCATTTACGATCCGGTATGGCATCCTGATGGACGAAAACTGCTTTTCACGGCAGATGCGGACGGGAAGATGAATCTCTATCAATTTCAGGCAACCGACCCTGGGAAGGAAAATGCATTTGGAACTGGTCCGGAACCACATTTCAGGGCGAAATCTGCGCCGGTGTCTGCACCAGGATCTGCTTCTTTATGGCAACTGACAAATCACCGCTATGGCATCATGGAGCCCGCCTGGAGTCCGGATGGCTCACGGATTGCAGCCGTTCAGCTCATGGAAAACCGGTTCAAGCTGGTGTTTCTGGACCATGATCAGCTCACGCCGGTGGAAATCCCCGCCCGGCGATGGAAAAATCCGCCGTTTTCCGGCCCATCACCAGATCCGCCCCTGCCGGATGGTTACCCTGATGGCAGGTCTTCCGACGGTTACGATCCACCCGGAACCGATCCCGCTCCCGGTTCCATAACCGATGATCAACTGCCCGTGGAATGGGCAATATCGACGTACCACACCGGCATCCGGTGGCTGCGGCCCCGCTCGGTCTTTCCCTATTGGGAAAACGAATCCCGGCTTATCGACCATCGCTTTGGCGCCGTGCTCTCCGGCGGGGATGTATTGCGACGGCACAGTTACAATGCCGGGCTGAGTACATCCAACAACCGATTCTGGTACGATTTGGATTACCGGTTCAGCGGTTTCTATCCCGGATTCCGATTGAATTTTTACCAGAAACCCATCGAAACCACTGCATTTCTGCTGGACCGGCAAGGTGCCGGGGTTGACATACCGTTCCTTTACCGGTTTGACCAGAATACCCGCAATTCATCTGTTTCCATCGTCCCGGGTCTCGATCTGCTCCGCGAGAGGATCATCACAACCGGCGGGTCAACACAGTCACAATGGTTCCAGCGAACCCGGGCTTCCCTCTTCATGGCATTTCAGCACCGACTTCAGCAGAACATCCGCGATGCCCAGCCCAACACGGGATGGCTCCTTTTTTCCGAGGTGAACCAGGATCTGCAAACCGATGCAGAACAGAAGCTTACCGCCCTCCGTGTTGGTGTCTACCGGTTCCTTGCTTTTCGTCAGAGTGGCAACCGGTCTCTGCGCCTGGGTGCCGAGGCCGTCACCCAAACCCGACCCTATTTTGATATCAGCGGGTTTTACTCCATTGGTTTCGACGAGAAGGTACTTGCCGGTTCCAACAATGCCGCCCGCATCAACACCCGATATACCATACCCTTATGGCACGCCGACCGGGGACGGGTACTGCTGCCCGTTTTCCTGGACCGATTTTACCTGGTACTGTTCAGCGACACGGTTATTCCGGTCCAAACCCGGCAATACGAAGACTGGATTGCAGATTCCCGCACACTTTTTGGAAGCGGAATCCGTATGCAGTTCAGAATTTTTAATTTTCCGGTGGATATCGGTGTTGCAGGGGTTTACGAACCTTCACGAAACAGAACAGGCGCCTTCATCGGCTGGTTCTGATTTCCCCGATCGGCAGGATGCGGAACCCACCCGCAATCGGTGCATCAAGAAACGAATCTACTGCATCAGGGGATACTACAATCGTCAGGCCTATGCCAAGATTGAATGCCCGGCGCATATCCTCAACCGGAACATCCCCTTCCTTGCGGATCAGCGTGAAAATCGCCGGCCACTCCCAGCTTTTCCAATCCACAACCGGATGAAATCCCTCCGGTATAATCCGCTCCGTGTTGCCCCCAATCCCCCCGCCGGTAATGTGGGCAAACCCCCTGACTCCATCCATCTTTTTGAGCTGCCTGATCACCTTCAAATACGAAGGATGGATTTGAAGCAGCGATTCACCGACGGACATGCCGAGCTCGGCAATGTGGTCACCGGTTTTGTATTTCGACAATAAAACCTTGCGTGCCAGTGAATAGCCGTTAGTGTGCAATCCGTTGCCGGTCACACCCAGAATGATGTCGCCTTTCCTTATGCCGGAACCGTCCATGATCTCATCCCTGTCAACCACGCCAACCACCGTTCCTGCCAGGTCAAATTCACCCTCACCATAGAGATCCGGCATCTCCGCTGTTTCCCCGCCAATAAGGGCGCATCCGTTTTCGGTGCAGGCAATACTGAACCCCTTCAATACCTCATAAGCCACCTCCTGCTCAAGTTTTCCGGTGGAAAAATAATCCAAGAAAAAAAGCGGCTCAGCCCCGCATACGGCGATGTCGTTGACACAGTGATTGACCAGGCACTGTCCCACCGTATCATACACCCCGGTTTTGAATGCGACGATCAGTTTGGTACCTACACCATCCACGCTGCTGACCAGTACGGGCTTTTTGATGGATGAGAAATCGGGTTGAAACAGACCACCGAATCCTCCGATGGACGTCACAACTTCCGGCCGGTGCGTTCGGGCCACGAGATCACCAATGGACTTTACGAACCGGTTTCCGGCATCGACATCCACACCGGCGGACTTGTAGGTATGTTTATTTGACATAACTAACTGATATTAAACAGGATAGACAGTAAAAAAAAGGGTTTCCCGGATACATGCCGGGAACGGTGAGGGGACGCAAGAAAGTTTGGAACAAAAGGAAAGAAAACCAAGAAGTGCTTTCTTTTTTTTTCCACACAGGTTTTCTATGTATTAATAGATTTATATATAATTTAGTGATGTTATATAGGAGCTGTGGATATGTGGAAAAGAAAGTTTCCCGCCCTGTTCTGGTTGGCACGACCGTTAATGTGTAAATAAATGTGGATAACACTTCGCTTAAAAAGCTTTAAATGTGAAACTATGAAATGCCATCCACACATATACATGGATTATACACCTGGCCGGTTCATGGTAATACACAGAGTTGCAGAGCCGGCTGGCATGTTGGGATCCAACTTGTGACAGTTAATAATTGGTTATCTTCACTTCTCGAAATCTCAATATATAATGAACCAACAAGTTTTGGGTACGGTTATCCCCATGCTTGTCAACAACCAGAACTGGTATGAGAGCAGTAGTTCAGCGCGTAAAAGAAGCATCGGTCACAGTTGAAGGAGATGTGACGGGCCGTATTGGCAGGGGGTTGCTGGTACTGCTTGCGATTCATCGGGACGATACCGACGGGCAGCTGCGCTGGATGGCTGAAAAACTCAGGAAACTCCGGATATTTGAGGATGAAGACGGAAAAATGAACAGAAGTGTAGAAGATGTGGAAGGAGGGATTCTCCTGGTATCCCAATTCACGCTTTACGGGGAACTCAAAAAAGGTACCCGTCCGAGTTTTACGGCATCGGCCGGACCTGAAAAAGCGAAAGAGATGTATGACCACATGGTTTCCCTGCTGGAAGAAACTCTTCCCGGAAACGTCGCAACAGGTATTTTTGCAGCCAAAATGAATGTTTCCCTGGTCAATGACGGACCCGTAACCATAATTGTGGAACGCTGATGTCTCTGGTTTTTCTTTTTCTTGACGGGGTTGGCCTGGGCGAAAAAAACGGGCACAACCCGTTCACCATGCATGATTATCCAGCATTCAAAAAAATGGCGGGAGGACAGTCATTCACCCGGGACGCTGAGACATACCGTAACGGCAGTCATTATTTCACATCGATAGATGCCTGTCTTGGTGTTGACGGACTTCCCCAGAGCGGAACCGGGCAGGTGACCCTTTTTTCGGGGATCAATTCCGCACAGCTTCTCGGAAAACACTTCGGACCCTATCCACATTCGGCCATACGCGGCCTGCTAGATAAAGACAGTATTTTTCAGAAAATTGGAAGCCGAAACGGCCGGTGCCATTTCATCAATGCCTTTCCGAAGCGTTTCATTGATTATGTAACCACGACAAATCGCTGGACCACCACCACCTTCATGACCACCCGGGCCGGATTGAAACTCAATTCCGAGGAAGAGGTTATGGAGGAAAGAGCCATCACGGCCGAACTTACGCAGGATGCCTGGAGGAAACGGCTGTCACTGGATTTGCCGCTCATTTCTGAAGAACAGGCTGCAGACCGGGTTATTCGGGCATCAAAAGAGCACGATCTGGTACTTGTCGAATACTACCTGACCGACAAGGCGGGTCACAGCATGGATCCCGCATTGGCGCACAGCATCCTTACCCGCATAGACCGGTTTCTGCAACATCTTCTCCTGAATCAGGAAGAGCATGGCTATGCACTCCTGCTGACAAGTGATCACGGGAATCTGGAAGACCTGTCGGTCAAGACACACACACGCAACAGGGTGCCCCTGTTCGTCTCAGGAGAAGGAGCGTCCCGGTTCCACGAGGCAGAATCCATTCAGGACATAACCCCCCTGTGTGTTGCCTGCCACCGCTCAGCGCTTTGGAATAGCTGACAGGATGCGTTGGAATATTTGATCCACCGTACCGGTTCCATCAACTGATCGGAACATGCCGGCCTGCTGGTAGTATTCCATGACAGGGGCGGTCTCTTTTTTGTATACTTCCAGCCGCGTCTTGATTTTCTCTTCCGTATCGTCAGAGCGCCCTTCACCGCGACTGAGCAATCTCTGGATCAATTCATGGTCCGGTGCGTGCAGGGAAATAAACACATCCACCGATTCACCGCGACGTTCCAGGAGGTTGTCAAATGCCACGGCCTGTTCCACGGTTCGCGGGAATCCATCCAGGATATAGCCTTTGCTGTAATCTTCGTTGGCAATGGTTTCTTCCACCATATCCACGACCGTCTGGTCGGGAACAAGGTGGCCTTCGTCGATGATGGATTTCACCAGTTTTCCGAGTTCAGTACCTTCGTTTATGGCATCACGGAACATTTTTCCGGTGGACAGGTGAACAATTCCCAAATGCTCAGCAACTTTTTTCGCCTGTGTACCCTTTCCGGCACCGGGAGGGCCAAATATTATAATTCGCATCTTTTGAAGTAATAATGATTGATAGAGGAGGTTGAGGTAATTCAATAATCTTTTTGGAATATATCATTCCGGAGGTAATTGGCAAAGCGGGTTCCATCCAATAATAATAATAACGCACCGCATAATTTTATGTAACGCCACGCGTTATTTTTCGTATAATGTGTCAGAGGCATTGCATACTAGAACAAAAAAAGGTAAAAACGATGGAAGAAAGATGGATTAAGCGGTATGCCAACCGGAAGATGTATGATGCGGAGAACAGCAGGTATGTCTCCCTGGGAGACCTGGCCGGAATTATTCGTTCCGGAGAGAGTATCAGGGTGACGGATAAAAGCGGGAAAGAGGATTATACCGCGCAGGTGCTTCGCCAGATCATTATGGAACAGAGCAAACAGTCGGATGCTTCCACGGTTTCGGCCCTTCACGAATGGATCCGAAAAGGCGGTTCGTTTCTGGATCAGCAGTGGGATGAGTTCACAAGCGGAATGGAAGACTGGTTCAGGGATCGAAAAGCGCGCCTGTTGAAGGGTCTGAGCCGCGAAGACTTCGAGGCCTTGCAGGAAAAAGTTGAAGAACTCGAAAAAAAAGTTAAAGAACTGGAATCATAACATCAGAACAAGTCAAAGACGAGGTAGCAACATGAGTAACGAGAAGAAAAAAGAGAAAGGAAAAGAGAAACAGGAAAAACACGAATGGAATGACAGGGCCAAAGAGATCTGGCTGGCCGGACTTGGAGCGCTCTCTGCAGTTGAAGAGGAAGGTTCCAAGCTGTTCAAGAGCCTTGTTGAGCGTGGCAGCACGTATGAGAAAAAGAGAAAAGAGCAGATGGACGAGCTTTGGAAGGAAGTCTCTGAAAAATATGACAAGGCAGAAGACAAGTTCGGCGAGTCTTTTGACAAGGCCGAGGAGCGTATCGAGAGCAATCTGAAGTCGATCATATCCGGGCTTGGCATTCCATCACGGAAAGAGATTCAGGAATTGTCAAACAAGGTGGATGCCCTCAACAAAAAAATCGACCAGATCAAGGAGAAAAAGTCCGCCGGATCGGCTGGGGGTAAGAGTACCGGCAAGAAAGGCAAGTAGACGGGCGGTTTGCAGCTCACACTTCCGAATCCGTGGTGCTGTTGCCGGTATCGCGGGCGAGGGACCACACATAGCTGCCCTCTTTTTGCGCCTTTTCTTCTTTACTGAGACCTCTGTTCCCGCAGGGCGGCTTCCGCAGCATGCGGAACAGTGTGAGGAATATCCATCCGAATGGAAGATAGTAACCTATGAGATCCCAGTCGCGAAGCCAGCGGTTTGGAATGGCCCGGTCGTTTTTCCGGTCGTGATAATCCCGGTAGTGGCGCGTAAATAGAATGGGCCAGCCAAGGGGGCTGGTGAGCCATCTCCGTCCCCTGATACCCCGGAAGGATCGGATCAGTGATGCGAAATCATATGGTTTTTTTCCGTGTTCTGATGCCAGAAGATCCAGATTGCGTTGCATTTCCTGACGAATTTCCTCGGCAATCTGTTCTGCCTGCTCGCGATCCGGCTCCCCGGCAGAGGTGTCGCCGGCGGCGCGCACCCGTGCTCTTATATCAACGGGCTTGCCGATAATAAACTTCATGTTGCAGGGAAACGCAAAGTAGAAAAAGAAAGGGAAGATAGCGGCGATAATGAAGAGCGGCAGCGGGATGAAAGGAACCCCCACCAGCCGGCTGCTCAGCCGGTCAATCCAGCGGAAGGTAAGGTTGGCGGGGTTTATCCATTCGGCATTGATTCCATATACCGGCAACACCGGGACATTGTAACGGGCGGCAAGCTTGACAAAGCTGGGTTGAAACCGCTGAAGGCGGTACCGGCGGTTGAATCCTTTGCCAATACCGGGAATACCTTCGGGATAATAAATCACACGTCCGCCGCGTGCGAGAATGCGATCGAAATTGAGGTAGGTTTGGTCCACCGCTCCGAATTTCCGCCACCAGTTATCCAGGCCAAAAGGCCGCATCCACCAGTTAATTGCCAGCTTTGGAGAGTAAAGCGGCTTTATTTTAGCATTTTCTCCAAAACCGCCTTCCCGCCAGAGCAGTTGATCCAGTACGAAAGAGTCGTGTGGAAAAGCATTTCCGCTGTGGTTGGAGGCGAGGATCAGTGGTCCGGTGGCGGGAATGTTTTCAAATCCGTAAAGGGATGCACGGTAGTAATGGTCCATGATGCCGGAGGAGACCTCGCGGTAAAAACTCTCGAGATACTCGAAATCCACGGGATCTTCACCGGAGACGACGCTGGTATAACGATGGCGGCTCATGATCCCGGCTGTCTGTTGAACAGGAAAAACAGGAAGCCGATGAGGAAGAGTGCGCTCCAGAGGGGCCAGGGTCCGCCCTGAACAGCGGCGAGAGTCCCGGCAAGCACAAACGAACCGCTCATGATATTCCCACCGAGGCTCTGGATGGAGTCGGGCCTGGGGGTGCGGTCGGTCAGGGTTTCTTCCAGGCGGGTGAGGCTGTCCGCGGTGATACGCGGCAGCCGCATGAGCACATCGAACAGTTCGGGAGTGCCGCGCCACAGCTCGCGGGCAATGGAAGCGGGATGGAACTGGTCCTGGAAAATTTTAAGGGCGTGTTTTCTGGAAAGGGCGGGGATGTCGATTTTTGGGTTGAGCATTTTTCCAACCCCCTCATAGGTAACCAGCGCCTTGGTCATGAGAGTCATTTCAACGGGGAAAAAGACGCGATGGCGTCCGCCAATGGCCAGGGAATTGATAATGAGCTGTCCCAGACTGAAGTCACCGTATGAGGCGTGCTGGTAGAAGCGCCGGAGCAGGTCGGTAACGGAGCGGCGAAAACCGTCAGGATCCCCGTTTTTGCTGATGCGTGCCATGGCGGTGAGGTTGCGCGTCGCACCTTCGATATCCCCGGAAACCAATGAGTGGAAATAGTAGAGCATGCGCCTGCGGGTGCGCTCCTCAAAGCGACCCACCATTCCCAGGTCAATAAAGCCGATCTTGTTGCCGGCCATGACTATGATGTTTCCCGGATGCAGATCGGCATGAAAAAAACCGTCCTTGTAGAGCATGCGGATGATTGCTTCAGCCCCCCGTTCCAGTATCATCTGCTTGCGGTCGGCCGGTGCCTCGGCCAGCTCTCCGGAGTCTGGTGTGATGCCATCCATGAACTCCATGCAGAGCACGTCCCGGGTGCTGTACTCGCGGTAGATTTCCGGGAAGCAGATGTAATCACTGTCGCTGAAATTGGCTTTGAAGATCTCGGCATTGTCGGCTTCGTTTTCCAGGTCCACTTCCTTGATGGTATAAGCGCCGAATTCACGGATCAGGCGACGGGGCTGGTACTGGGGAATGGTCCAGTTGAGAAAGTGTCCCAGCCAGCGAAGCAGGATGATATCGGTTTCCACCGTATCCCGTATTCCCGGTTTGACAACCTTAAGCACCACGTTCTTGCCGTCAAGAGTGACGGCCCGGTGGGTCTGGGCAATGGATGCGGAACCCAGCGGCTGCTCATCCACCGTGATGAAAAAATCCTCCGTCCTGCCGCGAAGATTGTCTTCAATAATGGCCCGGATGTTCTCAAAGGGTACTTGCGGCAGATTGTAGAGCAGGTTCTTCAGTTCACTGGTAATGTTTTTCGGGAGGATGTCTTCCCTGAGCGAGAGAATTTGTCCCAGCTTGATGTAGGTGGGGCCCAGGAATTCCAGTCGGCGGCGCAATTGTACGGGAAACGGCAGATTCCGCAGCTCCCTTTTGACGAAGGGTTTGACCAGGAACGCCGTGAAGCGGGAGGGAAAAGAACGCAAGCCCTTTTTGCGTTCTTTGGAAAGCGAGGCGACATAAGCAATGATCCCGCCCATGAACAAACCGGTGACATGGCGATGGATCAGGAAAAGCCGCCGGACGAGACTTTTGTAAGGCGCCAGCGGATCAAATCCGCTTCTCTTGCCGGGATCGTTCCGCTCCTGATCCGAAGTTTCGGGAAAGATCCTGTTTTGGGAAGCGGCATCATTTTGCTGGCTGCTCATCCGGCATGGTTGAATTTGAAAAAGGAATAAAGCAAGATATTTGCAGCCCGGCAGAGTTGCAATCAGGGAGGGGGTTTGAAAGCTGCCCGGATTGCATGGAGGCCGGCCGGTCCGTAAATGCTTTGGGGCCAAGTTACGGCATTCATCCCGGATTAGGGAATGATAAATTGGTTGTGAATCTGAAAATCATAAATTTTACCTTGTATGTATTGCAAAGCAGCAAGCAAACGTTATCATTTCATTTCCGGTTCGCCAGACCGGCCGGAGTGTCTGTGTTATCCCGCTGTATAAACCTCATTCAAGATTATTTCAAGATGATAATGCGATGACAAAGTTCAATAATTTCATTCGGACATCGATGTTGGGCGGACTGGTGGTGTTGATGCCTGTCATCGTCTTCTTTCTGGTTGTGAGGTGGCTTTATGGTGTGCTCACGGATGTCATTTATCCCCTGACGTCGTTCCTTGTGGAAAAGACGGCGCTTCAGCAGCTGCTGGCCGACGTGCTGGTGATATCATTCATACTCATTGTCTGCTTCATGATCGGCGTATTCGTTAAAACACATATGGGGAACCTGATATTCCGCAGTTTTGAAAACGCCACGCTGCGGCACGCGCCGGGCTACAGTATGATCAAGGAGACGGTGAGGATGCTTTTCGGGAGGAGCAAATCGCCTTTTTCCGCCGTTGCGCTTGTGCGTCCGTTTTCCAGCGAGACCATGATGACAGCCTTAATAACGGACGAGCATCCGGACGGCAGCTACACCGTATTCATTCCCACAGCGCCAAATCCCACATCCGGCAACATCTACCACCTGCAAAACGAGCGGGTGCATATTGTGGATGTACCCGTAGACGAGGCACTGCGCACAATCCTCAGTTGCGGAATCGGCTCTACCAACATGATTGTCAAGACCGGGGAGCTCAGGCAAAAAAAGCCTGATTTGATTGGTTGACTTCCATCGCTGTAATCAAGAGATTACACCTGTATTACGTTCAGCATAAAACGATTCAGGTAACACGGAATGGCTCTGCAAAAAGATGCATCATTCGATGTGAGGCAAGGGGATGACGAAAAGTATGCGCTCTGGCTGAAGCCGGAAAGCGAGGTGCGTGATATATTGAAAAGAATTATCGACGGGCTGGCGGCCGATTACGACGCCCCGGTGTTTGAACCGCATATTACCATCGCCAGCGGCATCCGCATGTCCGTTGATGAAATGGTCGGCCGGCTTGAAAGCGTGGCAAAATCTGCACAACCCATGACCCTGTATCTTGGGGACACCGATTTCCGGGACTCGTACTATCGTGCCCTGTTTGTCCGGATTGCACCCAATGATGCCCTGCTGGCGCTCAGGGAGCGAAGCCTGAGGGAGTTCCGTCTGGAGCACGAACCCTATCTGTCCCATATCAGCCTGATGTACAAGGAAATGGCGCCGGAAGAAAAGCAGCAGGTCATTGAGCGAGTCGGCAAACGGTTTGACCTTGTGTTCATCCCGGACAAAATTCACCTGGTTCGCGTTTCGGGTCCACCGGAAACATGGGAGGAACTGCTGCATGTACCGCTTGTGACGCAATAATAAGTCCTGTTCCAAAGAATAAATTTTCATCCTTCATAATATCCTGACATTCACTGTCTATCCTGTCATAAAACGCTATTAATCGTTCAGAAAACCGCTTGCAGAACGCTTTCCCCAAAAGCCAATACTAAACCTATTAATACAATTGCATTATGGCTGCGTATCAATTTTTCAAACAGGTAAACAAAAACTTCGACCGGGCAGCAGCATCCCTGACCATTGAAAAAGGTCTGCTTGGACAAATAAAGGCGTGCAACAGCACGTACCATATCACCTTTCCGCTGCGGAAGGATGATGGCAGCGTGGAAGTTATCCACGGCTGGCGGTCGGCGCACAGTGTCCACAAAATGCCCACCAAGGGGGGAATTCGCTATGCGCTTGAGGTAAATGAGGACGAAGTTACGGCGCTTGCCGCGCTGATGACGTACAAGTGTGCCGTGGTGTCGGTGCCATTTGGCGGGGCAAAAGGGGGCATCCGCATCAACCCGTCAAAATATTCGGCATCTGAAATCGAGCGGGTTACCCGCCGCTACACCTTTGAACTGATCAAAAAGAATTTTCTGGGTCCGGGCGTGGATGTACCGGCGCCGGACTACGGCTCCAGCTCAAGGGAAATGGCATGGATCCTGGACACCTATCAGAGCATGGTGGACTCACTGGACAGCGAAGGCTGTGTCACCGGAAAACCGATTGAGCAGGGCGGCATCAGCGGGCGGACCGAAGCCACCGGGCGTGGCATCTACTTCGGTCTGAAAGAAGCCTGCGATAACAAAAAGGACATGGAAGCGATTGGGCTCACTGTCGGATTGGAAGGCAAGCGGGTCATTGTCCAGGGGCTGGGCAATGTGGGCTACTTCGCCGCTCACTACCTTCGCGAGGCCGGAGCCATCATTACCGGCGTGGCGGAAGTCCACGGGGGTATCTTTGACGACAAGGGAATTGACGTCGGCAAGCTGCGGGAGCACATCCGCGAAACCGGGTCCATAAGGGAGTACCCGGAAGGAAGGTTCATCGAGGAGTCGGCCAGCGTGCTGGAAATGGAATGCGACATTCTCATTCCCGCCGCTCTCGAAAACCAGATTACGGCCGAGAATGCGGGACGGATCAACGCCAAAATCATTGGCGAGGGTGCCAACGGACCAACCAGCAGCGAAGCGGATTCCATTCTCAGGGAACGCGGCGTCCTGGTGATCCCGGATATTTACCTGAATGCTGGCGGCGTGACGGTATCCTATTTCGAGTGGATAAAAAACCTCTCCCATATCCGGTTCGGTCGAATGGACCGCCGCTATGAAGAAAATGCAATGACGCGGCTTCTGGAAGCAATCGAAGCACTGACCGGCGAGCATTTCAGTGAGCACGATATCAAACGGATCGGAAAAGGTCCGAGTGAGTGGGATATTGTGGACTCCGGGCTGGAAGATACCATGGTCACGGCGTATCAAATGCTGCGTGAAACAGCGCGGAAGTACGACACCGATCTGCGAAATGCGGCATATATCAGTGCGATCAAGAAAGTGGCTATTTCATATGAACAAATGGGAATTTTCCCGTAGATAGCGGGATTTTTCAACTCTTTTTCATGCTGACATTTGTACTGTTTGTGCTTCCGGCACTGATCATCGGTGTCGCTATCGTACTTGCCATGCGCAAAGGGGGTGCTTTTTAAGTGGAAGAGACGACCGTACTGGAACTGGCTGTTGACAGCTATGCCATAGCCGCTTTCATTGCCTATCTGCTGGTCATTGTGGGGCTGGGTATCTGGGCGTCCCGGTTTTCCTCCAGGGGTGTCGGACATTTTTTCATCGGCGGGCGCCGGATGAACCGCATCGTCGTAGCTCTTTCGGCGGTTGTGTCGGGCCGGTCGGCCTGGCTGTTGCTTGGCGTCACCGGCATGGCCTATACCATGGGAGCGTCCGCGGTCTGGGCCGTGGTCGGATACATTGTGGTGGAACTGTTCCTGTTTCTCTATTTCGCCCGGCGTATCCGCAACTTTGCCGGCCGTTACGACTCCATCACCATCCCCGATTTTTTCGCAACGCGCTTTGATGACCGTTCGGGTGTGCTGCGCATGGTGCTGGTGGCCGTGATTCTCGTGTTCATGCTCGGCTACGTGTCGGCACAGTTTGTCGCCGGCGGAAAGACCTTCGCTTCCAGCTTTCAACTGGATCCCATCCACGGAATTCTCCTCACGGCCGTTATTGTCTTTCTTTATACCATACTGGGAGGTTTTCTGGCCGTGAGTCTGACTGATACCATCCAGGCGGTGTTCATGCTGCTTTCACTGGTGGTGCTGCCGGTTCTGATTATCCTTGATCTGGGTGGATGGGGTGCTGTTGTCGCAACACTGGCGGAAATGGATCCGGGATTGGTGGATCCGGCAGCGCTTGGCATGGGGGCGGCTCTTGGCTTCCTCGCCATCGGACTTGGATCGCCGGGCAACCCGCACATTATCGCCCGTTATCTGTCCATCAGCGACTCCCGCCAGCTGCGTACGGCCGCGGTGGTCGGGACCACGTGGAATGTGCTTATGGGCTGGGGTGCGGTTTTCGCGGGTCTGGCGGGACGCGTGGTGCTGCCGGATGTGGCGGCGCTGCCCGCCGGCGACACCGAAAACCTGTTCCCGGTCCTCGCGCAGCAATATCTTCACCCGGTGCTGTTCGGCATGGTGATTGCTTCCATTTTTGCGGCCATCATGTCCACGGCCGACTCCCAACTGCTGGTTGCGGCATCAAGCGTAGTACGGGATGTCTATGAAAAGATACTGAAAAGAGGCCAGGAAGTATCGCAACGGCGCCTGGTTGGGATGAGCCGCCTGGTGGTGGGGTTGCTGGTGGCCGGTGCGGTGGCATTCGGTGTTCTGGCCGAGGATCTGGTGTTCTGGCTGGTGCTTTTTGCGTGGGCGGGGCTCGGGGCCGCTATAGGTCCGACAGCTCTTCTGGCCCTGTACTGGCGCAGGACCACCGCTGCCGGAGTTATATCCGGATTTCTGTCCGGTGCGCTGGTCACCATTGTCTGGTATCTTGTCCCGGCACTCAATGATCTGATGTACGAGCTGATCCCCGGGTTCGCCGCCGGGCTGATCGTGACGGTTGTGGTAAGTCTGACGACCACTCCCCCGAAAGACACAAGCGAGTTCTTTCATGCCATGAAGGACACACAGAGGCCATGAAGGACGCCGCAGAGCCGGCTGATCGGAAATCATCCGGGAATCGTTTCGGCCCGGGCTGCCCCTCGCATCAACCGGGTCGGATCATCCGATAAACGGAGCCACGTCGACGATATATTGCGCGAATTTGGACAGGCCTTTCTGGGTCACCCTGTAGCGTGATTCCGTTTTTTGTCCCTCGGTTGTCTTCTGAACAGAGACATAGCCGGCATCCACCAGTTTGGAAAGATGCGTGCTGAGATTTCCGTCGGTGGCATTCAGGGCTTTCTTCAGGTCATTAAAACTGATATCATCCACCCTTGTGAGAACAGACATCAGGGCAAGCCGGATGCGCGAGTGGATGAGATTGTCCAGCTTGCGGTAATCCAGGGAGGTAGGTTCGGTAGCCATTGCC